>JAJRAG010000216.1 GCA_028682925.1 Methanomassiliicoccales archaeon | reverse complement strand
TATGTCGTTGGAGACAGCGACCACGACCTGGAACTGGCTAGACGGATCGGTGCCAAAGGTGTGCATGTGAGCGGGGCGTTCACCTTCCCAGAGGCGGTGGAGCTCATACTCAAGGAATCTCAGACAAAGGACTGAGATCTTATTGGCCAAGGTCCTTTGTCGACGACACTTGGCTCCACATCGGTTTGTCTCCTCGGTTCAAGGCTACGTGCATGATAGCGTAGGTTCGTGCGCAAGATTCCATGGCGATGGCTAAGAGCATCAGATGCAGGCTGTGACGATTATCCTTTGCGAAGGTCCCGTAAGCATGCAGAAGCGAGGACAAGTCCCAGGTAGAGATTTCGTAGTGGAACCACCTTCGCATATATCGTTCCCCGATATTGACCCGCGTCCTCTGCTTGAGGAAGTCGCGAACGTTCTGCGGTCCCCTATTGTAAACGATCGCTCCCGGCGCGTAAACCGTGCGCAGACCGCGTTTAGCCACCTCCATGCAGATGATGTCTTCATCGGACTGGGTTCCGCCTGGTAACGTGATCCGGAGACGGCGAAAGGCCACAAGCTCGCCCAACTTTGGATGTACGAGCGCAATGCGATGGTGCATTTCCCAGAGCATGTGTACCGCGAAACCGGACAATGTGTCTTGAGGGTTGAGGGGAACGGGGTGACCCCCTGCCATTCCAACTTCATTGTTTGAGAATGGGGTCAATAGAGCTTGCAGCGAATCGACCTCGAGTCGGTTGTCAGCATTTACCAGAACCAGGATGTCGGTCTTGGCCAAATCAAGAAACAGGTTTATTGCTGAGTTCTTGCCTTCTCGACGCTCTTGCACATGGAGTTTGATCCGAGGGTCGATGCGTTCGTACTCCATCACCCTCTGGTTGGTTCCATCGGTGCTGCCGCTGGAGATGACAAGCACCTCAATGATCTCAAAGCCTTGCAGCCCCTGGGCTGAGATCGACTCCAAGCAGGCGCGGATGTTCTTCTCTTCGTTGTAGGCGCACACCCCGACCGATATCGATAGCATCCTGGAACCGGTTGAATAATCTCCCGTTGGTATTTTAATATACTGCGCGAGTTGGCGAGAACAAGCCATGCATCAGTCAGTTCTTGTCGGTTATCTGGGTGCCCGAAAATTCCATTGAGATTGCCACTATCCTTCTTGTGACTGACTGGTTCATGTCCAAGCAGGCGAAGCTTGAATCTGCGAAGCTGACGCTCCCGATCATAGTTCTTTCTAGATTGCGGGAGCCAGGCTATGATGGACCTGTGTTGTCACTCATTCGATGACTTCGCGAAATTGTAGCTCAGAAACGCTCAGCCCTTGATCTGATCTCCATGTACAGCCAGCAGACGGCCGCGAGACCCGTACCTGTTGCAAGCAGATCGAAAGCAATTTGCAGCGCGGAATTATGGAACGTCATGATCAGGGCCACCTGGAGAAGGGTGAAGGCCGAGAAAATCAAAATGTAGGCCCTGCTAGCGATCGCGAGCCCGTAGTTGAGAAACAGACCACTTAGACTGAAGAAGACCATGGCCAATCCTAGGATCGAGAGCGTTGGCGCCGCATCGACATAGATTCCGCCATAGAGGAAGTTCAGTATCGGTACGGGGAACAGGAGATAGGCGGCAGCGACGACTGTCGTGATAGCAAGGGTGAGGAGGGCCGCCACCCGTACCATATCGACCGTTCTTTTCTTCCTGGCATGAAAGTCCGATACCTTTGGGAGCAGGACCGAACACACCCCACCTGAAAGGAAGAATACAACCTTCCCGAGAATCGAAGCCACTGAGTACAGGCCCGCTTCATATGGGGGCAGATACTGTCTCGCGAGGAAAATGTCGACGTTTATCAGAATCGCCCATCCAACGATTCCAGCGGTCACGGTCAGCACGTACCTCTTCATGGAGGAGCTCTCGTTCTTGCTGACCCTGATGGCAGGTCTCTGAAGATAGTCTCTCACAGCTACGAAGCCGACCGTCATGGCGAGGAAGGATCCGATGACCACTCCTCCGAGCGCCCCGGCCACACCGAAGCCAGCCCCTGTCAGAAGAAGGCCGAACACGAGCTTGCCCATTGGACCAGTCACTCCAAAAGCACCCGACAAATGGAACCGCTGCAATCCCTGGGTCGGTCCATATCCGACTGGAGAGATTATGACGATCAGCACTCCGATCATAAGGATGAAGACCGGGAGCGTAGAGGTCAGAGAGATGAATCTCGAGAGCTGCGGCAGAGCCAGTACGAGTCCTAAAGCGACGAGAAGGGCAATTAGCAGGGCAAAGACCAGAGTCTTCCTCATTAGCCAAGCAATCCCGCCATGGTTCTCTTCCGCTTTCAGCCTCGAGGTGTATCTGGCGAGAAAGGTCCCGATGGTCTGCGTTGGTACCGAGACAATGTAGAAGATCGAGAGTAGAGCGTTCAGTTCGGAATAGCTTTCAGGCCCGAGGTTTCTACCCATGACGATTTGAAATAGATAATCGCAACCGCCCCCGACCAACGTCGCAACGAACATGATCACCGTTGGTCGAGCCATTCCCTCAAGACTGAACAGATTCTTCAGCAACGGTGGATGATGAATGAAGCAGTAGAAAATCCTTTGCGAATTGCCCCATCGAGGTCAATATCGCTCATGTTTCAGATGTCGAGGGATACTCGTCTCTGATGCCCCCTACCATACGAGTCCCCTAGTCCCCGAGAGAATTGGGCAACTTCACCGG
>JAJRAG010000008.1 GCA_028682925.1 Methanomassiliicoccales archaeon | reverse complement strand
CGAATAGAGGCCTTGTCGAGTATTCTCGGTGAATACTTCACAGAGAATGGCAGAACGAGCATGGTCATCAGCGAAGCTCCCATGATGGTCGAGTAGAAGAAGGGACCGACGGCCTGCGCATCAGCACCCAGCTTAGCTATGACAAAGGAGAATTCACCGATCGCAACCATTCCCATGCCTGCCATGAATGACGTCCTTGCATCTAGATTCGAGACGTAACTGGCGAAGCTGACGCTGACGATTTTTCCAACTATGAACACACCGGCAACGACTACTGCAGCCAGAAGATTGGCGAAGACCAGTACGGGATCAATGAGCATGCCAATCGAGACAAAGAATATGGCCAGGAACATCTCTCTGAGGGGCATTATTCTCCTGTCTACATGCTCCACCGAATTCGATTGTGAGATCACAATCCCCATGATGAACGCCCCGATAGCCACAGAAAGACCGAATGCCAATGAGACCAGAGACATCCCGAAGCATAGACCGAGGGATACCAGGAGAAGCGTCTCCTCTGAGTGCTTCTCACGGACATAGTCGATCGCTTTCGGAATCACAGCAATTCCAAGTACGAGACTGATGCCGACGAACAGAACGATCTTGATCAGCACCCCGATGATCAATCCGGCCTCGATGACGACACCACTCGTGAGCGGAGCCGCCAGCGTCAGTACTATGACCGCCGCGAAGTCCTCGATTATCAAGATGCCGATAATCGCTTCAGCGTGCTCCTTTTCGAGGCTGCCAGCATCTGTCAGGACCTTAATGACCACCGCGGTGCTACTGAAGGACATAACGGCCCCCAGAAACAAAGCCTCAAGGCTGTTCCATCCGAACCAGTTTCCGAGCGTGTAGCCTATTGTTGCCATCAGAGCGATCTCGACCGTGCCCGCGATAATCGCGAACATACCGATCTTTCTCAGTCGCTTGAGATTAAAGTCCAACCCAATCGAAAACATCAGAAGGACGATGCCCAGACTTGCCATGATGTTGATTGAGTCAACGTTTTTTACAAGGCTGAATGGTGGCGTGTACGGTCCCAGGATTATGCCAGCCGTGAGGTATCCGATCACGGCAGGCATCCGGAGTTTCGCGAAAAGAAGGGAAACGACGCCTGCGACGACAATCACAGCAGTTATGTCAACTAGAAACTGGTTCTCAGGTGTCATCGCAGCTATCCTCCTCCGTGAAGCCATTCATCATCAGTAGAATCTGAAATCGGCCGATTGTTTTCCGTTCCCTCTCTCTATATTCACTCTATCATCTTTTGTTTTGTCGGATTCGACGTAGTCCTCGAAGAGATGGATCTTCGCAGGTATCGCAAATGGAGTGAATGGCGATGCGATGAGCGCTTCTCCAGGCATGAGCATCTGGATTTCGTTATCAAGTTGTGAAATGTCCTGCTTTGCGGAATTCTTCAGTATCTCTCTATCCTTTCTGTCCGCAAGACCCAGGATGAAAAGTGTGTTGAACTGACTGATGATTTCGGCGTCGATGAGCTTCGGCTGCTGCGAGACAGCACATAGTCCCACCTTGAACTTCCTGCCCTCCCTTGCTATCTGGGAGAAGACAGTTCCTTTCGCCTGGCCGAGCACCCTCTGCGCCTCCTCCATCGCTATCAGAACAGGTGGGATTTGGTCAAAATCCATCTTGTTGGAATATAGAGACTTGTTCTTGTCGAATATTGCCCGTGACAAAACAGTGGAAATCAAGAGCTCCTCAGCCTCGTACATGTTCGAAGTGTCGATCAAGACCACCTTGGAATTATGCAAACAATCGATTACGTGCCTTGTGATTGAGAGCTTGGAATCGTTCGCGATTAGTCCAAAACGGAAGATGCTCTCCAATCTTCTCTTTATGACACTTATTGTTCCTTCATGGAATCTCTGTCCAAGGTCATTGAATATCAGCATCACATCATTGGTGTTCAGCTCGGATAGCCACGCATCTCCATAGCGATACTGTGCAGCCTGGAGACACTCGAGCTGTGCCTGTGTGAACTCATACAGATTCGAAAGGTCGGAGATCTCGATCTCGTTGGCAGCCACCCTCAGGGAATTGTGTGGCCCGTTGAGCTCCCTGCTGCTGAACACCTCGAGGGAATCGCTCAGGTTGGCGTGTATCAGTCCTTTCTTGCTTAGTTCACCACCGTCGTAGTATTCCCCATGCGGGTCGAATATCAGAAAACCGTATCTCCTGATCCTCATGCATGATAAGGCTAGATCCTTCATCAGGTTGCTCTTGCCCATTCCAGTCGTAGCGAATATCCCGATGTGATGTGGGAATGATAGTCCAGAGATGCCTACTGGGAATTCGATGACCTTGTCGCCTGACCTCAGCCTTCCGACCTGAATGTCGCCGAGGAAGCGGCTCAGGAATTCGTAGTCCTCCTTCTCGGCCCGTCGAACGATCGAGAAGTGCGCGGGTATGGATTTTGCCTTCTTGAATTCGGACCCGGTCGTATATCCAAGGGGCGAACAGACCCCCACGCGATACAGTCTGCCTTTTATCTCGGCATGACTGTACTTCCCATCAGTTGCATCGCTCTCCAGGATGACTCCAGCTTCTCTCGTGATCCAGTCTTCCCTGTCTGCGTCAGCTCCATGCTCGACGTCCATGACTCTTATCAGATATTTCACCTCAGACAGGCCGTCCTCCACGACGAGCAGCTCGCCAACTTGGACTTCCTCGGCGTGACTCGTTCTGAACCTAATCTCCATGACCCTGTTGCCTACGACCCTACCTAGGTGCATCCGGTAGTTCCTCCTTTGAAGAGACAATGCGCGAACGACGCGATCGAACGTGATTCGAATATTCTTCTGGCCCCAATCGATTTCTCGATAGAAAACACTTCTCCATGATCGGACAAGAATGGAGGGAGAATCGATCCGAGCGGCGGAACTGAAAGACAGTGTCTAGACCTTGGAAATGTCGAAGTCTCTCCGATCATCAAGTGATCGTTCCCTAAGCCAGGACTCAAAAAGGCTCAGACCTAGTGATGCGACCACGAGGTTAGGGTTTTGACACTATGTTCATCCGTCCATCCTTGTCTATGATCTTTGCCAGATGGGTCAGGGTCGCGAGACCACGATACTCGCAAACCATACCGCTCACGATGCAGTTGTCACAGGTGAGGTCTCGAAGAGTCGCCTCATCAGCTCCGTATGCGTCGAACGCGCATCCATAGGGTCGTTTCGCCTGAGTCTCCATTCGCATCGAGACAGTCCACGCAAGCAATTGTATATATAGATTACATTGATGGCAACGATCCCAGCCCCGATGACAGGTCTTCGTTAAGAAAAATCCCTCTCATTGTTGCTCCAATCGGTTGTTGAACCATGCGGCCCCTAGAAAAAGATTTATCAACCGTGTCAAGATAGACATCTCCAATGCGTTCTGAGCTGCTCGCCATGGGGGGTTTCGAGAAGAAGACACGACCAAGGGTCAAGGTGGTGGGAATCGGGGGCGCAGGATGCAACGCGATCGCGAACTCTGGTTTCGAAAGCATTAGTATTTGCACAGCCGCCGAGCATTTCAAGCGCCTTCGAACTCACAAGAGGATTCTGCTGAGCGATGAACAGATACTCTTCATGAGGGACACTCCGCCCCAGATGATTGCCTCCATTGCCTATGATTGGAAGGATGAAGTCATCGAGACTGTCGGCGAGGCCGACATCATGTTTCTCTTCACTGGTCTCGGAGGTGAGACGGGTAGTTTCGTGACTCCGATAGTCTCACAGATCTGCAAGAAGCTATCCAAGATGGTGGTCGCATCGATTGCTCTTCCCTTCTCTGTCGAGGGATCTCAGAGGAAGAAGGTGGCTATGGGAGGTCTGTCCAATTTGATTTGGTCATCGGATTTGGCGATTACCTATCCGAATGACGGTCTTCTGAAGATAGCACCGAACCTTCCTCTCGCGCACGCGTTCAGCGTGATGGACAATATCATGATGATTCCACCGGGCGATATGGAGAAGGTCCTCACGGTCGAAGACCTTCACCAAGTTCGCAATAGCTTCTCTGGAGCGAAACACGCCAGGGTGGGAATCGGGATGGGAGAGGGAGATGAGCGAGAATTGAAGGCAGTAGATGAGGCCTTCTCCTCGCCTTGGTTCAACTTCGACCTTTCAAGGGTCGGAGTTGCAATGGTCATCGTCTCCTCGTCCGATATCGCCCAATCCACGGTCCAAAAAGTAATTGGTGATGTATCGTATCGCTTGCCCAACGCAAAGTTGCTTTATTCGGGATGTACGGATTCGTCCTTGCAGGACAGGTTGAGGATCACTCTGTTGGTCGGAGTGTCATTGGACGTTTTCTAATGGTCGCCTCTAAGAACCGAGGTCATGATTCCTCTAGCACCCGACCATAATCTCTGCTGGGGCTCTCGCGAATCTGACGAGGGCCTCTGCCTCAATGAAATGCAGCCTTCCGGGAACAATGAGAGCATGGAGGGGCGGGCCAAGATCCAAAGTGAGTATGTGATTCGGATATCCGGCTTCGGTTCTCTCTGTGTCCGAGCCGATTCTAGCTCCTGCGCAGATTAGCGTTCTGCTGTCAATGAGACCCCTGCCTGTTCTCTCCTCAGACTCCATCAGGTATCGGACCCCATCCTGCGCGCTCATGTATCTTCCTTCGTGCTCTTTTATGTCCAGTAGGACCAGAGTATGCAGCCCCCTGTTCTTGTTGTCAAGCATATTGTCATACGGACTGGAAGGTTGGAAGCCCTCCTCAGGGAATGGCAGAGTGACGGTCCTTCCGAACTTGTAGGGCTGCAGACCGAAGGCGGCGGCGCAAGCAGTCTGTATGGAAGCGCCATGGATCAATCTGGTCGGGACATCGGCTTTGTCGGCTCTCAACCTGATTTCGACATGGGTCGTGGCCACCATCGGATCGCCTGCAGTGATGAAGGCCACGATGCCATCTTTCGCTGCATCGATGACGACGTCCCCTTCTTCGACATCTCTTCTCGTTAGTAGAATGATCTTTTTCTCGATTAGCTTCTCCAATTCTGGAACCGTCGAGTCAATCATCCTCGAGGTGTAGAACTCTGCGAAAACCTGATCGCATTTCCTCAGGACCTTCAGAGCTCTCAGAGTCATGTCCTCCATTCCGCCTAGTCCTAAACCAACAAATATCAATTCACCCAATGCATCACCGTGCGTTCCTGGTGCGTGAAGGTCTCGAAGGATAGAGGGGAATCGATGCGTAAAAAGCTTTTACAGCTTGGACAGCTCGACAAGTCCCTCAAGATCAAGAGGGATGGGACCGCTGTCATCATTCCCATAATCGCTTCAGGTCCTGGGATCTTGGACGTCGATTTCGAATACGAATTCGTCGAGGAGGATCTGGAGGAGCGGACACCGAAGACAGTGGATTATCGGAAGAGGGTCGACATCTCGACCGATCTAGTAGCTCTTTTGCCCACTTCCTTCGACGTGATCGGGGACATTGTCGTCATACGCCTGGTGGATCAACTGACGCCTTACCGAGAGATGATCGGCAATGCACTCCTTTCCACACATCCGCGACTGCGAACCGTCGCGCTGGATAGGGGTGTGAAGGGGGAACTGAGGGTGAGGGACTTGGAGGTCATTTCGGGGGACGATTCGACCGAGACAGTGCACGTCGAGAGCGGTCTAAGGCTGAAGGTCGACCTGCGCAAGGCCTATTTCAATCCGAGGTTAGCTTCAGAGCGCGAGAGAATCGCCTCCCTTGTCTCAAAGGGAGAGGTGGTCACGGACATGTTTGCGGGCGTCGGCCCATTCTCGATAATGATTGCCAAGCATGCCGAGCCAAAGATCGTCTATGCGATCGACGTGAACAAGGATGCTGTGGAATTCCTGAGAACCAACATCGCAATGAACCGAATCAAGAATGTCGTCCCAATATGGGGCGACGCTCGCACAATCATCCCCACTCTTCCACCTTCTGATAGAATCATCATGAATCTCCCTCATTCTGCTCTGGAGTTCATCCCAGATGCCTTACGGCAATTGAGTATCGGAGGCACGATTCATTTCT
>JAJRAG010000215.1 GCA_028682925.1 Methanomassiliicoccales archaeon | reverse complement strand
GGGAAGCGGAAGGACATATTGATCGGAGAATTCCCGATGAATCACGCCATACTCGACATAGGGAAGGGCTCGATGTACAGGTTCGCGAAGGTCCTCGCTGGAGCGAAGACGATCTTCATGTCCGGGCCCGCGGGAATGATCGAGAAGAAGCAATTCGCCCTCGGCACCAAGGAACTCATGGTCGCCATGACGAAGTCGAAGGCTTACTCGGTCATCGGCGGAGGGCACACGGTCGGTGCAGCTGAAGGCTTCGGACTCGTCGATTCCTTCTCCTACGTGAGCACCGCGGGAGGTGCTCTGGAGACATATCTCTTAGGCAAGCCGCTCCCGGCGCTCGAGGCTCTCAAGGCGGCGTTCAAGCGGGGGAGCTGAGAACCTTCTCGATTCTCTCCAACGCTTCCTCTATCCTTTTGACCGGCTGGGTCAGGGACATCCTCACGAAACCTTCACCGTGCTCTCCGAATCCGATGCCGGGAGTCACGACCACCCCTGCGTCCAGGAGCTTCCTCGCGAAGTCCATTGATTCCTCGTTGCAGTTGAACCAGAGATAGAAAGTCCCGAGCGGGGGATTGACGCTGAATCCCATTCTACTGAGTCCCGCGACCGCTACGTCCCTCCTTTCTTTGTATATCGCAACGTTCTTCTCCACCACCGGAGGTCTTCCTCCATCCTTATACATCCCGAAAGCGAATACCGCGGCCTTCTGTATGAACTTCGGCACGCCTGAATCGACCTGAGACTTTACTTTCTTGAGACCAGAGATCAGATCGGGATCGCCGACCGCATACCCTATCCTGTAGCCAGTCATGTTGAAGGTCTTTGACAGCGAACCGAATTCGATGCAATCCCTGCCATACTCGAGGATGCTCGGCGCCACGTATCCATCGAAGGTCATCTCCGAATATGCGTTGTCATAGCAGACGATCGTCCCGGTGCCCCTGCCCCACTTCACCAGCTCCTTGAGATAGTCCCTCGTGGCGACAGCCGCCGTTGGGTTGTTGGGGTAGTTGACGAAGACAATCTTGCATCCCGTAGGAATGGATCTGAGGTCCATGAGGAACGACTTCTCGGGGAGAAGTGGTACTCTGACCGGAACCCCTTCCGAGAGCAGCGTGCCTCCCTGCGCGTAGACTGGGTACGATGGATCCGGAACCAGCACCCTATCTCCGGGATCGACGAACCCTCGACAGAAATCGATGAGGCCCTCCTTGCTCCCCATTGTTATCACGACCTCCTTCTCCGGGTCGAGGCGGACGTTGAATCGTCTTTCGTACCATTCAGCGACCGCCTCTCTCGTTTCCTCCTCGCCCGAGCTGGTCGAGTACTGGTTGTTGCCGGGGCTCTTGGCCTGTTTCGCGAGTTCCTCGACTATCTCGTTCGGGGTCGGCAAGTCCGGATCCCCGATTCCAAAGTCGATTATGTCCACGCCCTGAGCCATCTTCGCCCTTACCCTCGCCTCGATGTCGGCGAAGAGGTATGGGGGGATCTTCCTCAACCTGGCAGCAGTCTCCCTCGTCATAGCAATCACCAATTCTCTACCTCGCCTTCGAACACTCTCACAGCTGGCCCCCTCATCTTCACGGACGAGAGGTCTCTCGCGACATTCACCCAGAGGCTTCCGCCCGGGAGACGCACCTCTACATCCTCATCGTATGATATCGATCCTCTGACCGCCGCAGCGACAGCGGAAGCGCAGGCTCCTGTCCCGCACGCTAGAGTCCAGCCCGCGCCCCTTTCGTAGATCGACACGTCCAGTCCACTATCGACGAGCCTGGCAAACTCCACGTTCGTTCTCTTTGGGAATATTGGATGAGATTCGATCTTCGGACCCAGCTCTTTCATCCTCGCGTCGGACATCCTCTGAAAGGTCACGAAGTGCGGATTGCCCATAGAGACAGCCGTGCCTTTCACGTCCATCCCTCCAACTCTAACGATCTTGTCGACGGATTTCCCGGAGCATCTCATCGGGATTTCCTTGCAGTCGAAGGACGGAGCACCCATGTCAACGCTCACCCATTTGACCTGCCCATCCTCGACAGCGCACTCGATCTTCTTCGGGCCAGAAAGGGTGCTTATCATCATTCTCCTTTTCTTGACGATGGAGAAATCGTAAAGGTGTTTGGCCACGCATCTTATGCCGTTGCCGCACATCTCAGCCTCGCTGCCGTCCGCGTTGATTATCCTCATTCCTGCATCGGCGTCCAGCGCGGAATTGATGTAAAGAATGCCATCCGCCCCAACCCCGAACCTCCTATCGCAGAGCCTGCGGACGAAGTCTGGATCTTTCGATGTGTTTGATTCAAAGTCCTCGAAGAGAATGAAGTCGTTCCCAATGCCATGGTATTTCCAGAACATCAGACCATCAGCCTCGAGGGCATTCTCTGATGCCTCAATATGTCATCAAGAGATTCTCTGTCTCTGATTATGCTCGCGTTGCCATCTTTCACGAGGACCTCGGCACATCTCGGCCTTGAGTTGTATTGCGAACTCATAGTGAAACCGTACGCTCCGGCATCGTAGACGGCCACGATATCGCCTTCCGCCACTCTCGGCAGCATGCGGTCCCTCGCCAGGAAGTCTCCGGACTCGCATATCGGGCCGACAACGTCGTATGTGATCTCTCCAGGCATTCCGAACTTGTTCGCTACCGCGACATGATGATAAGAACCGTAGAACGAAGGTCTGATCAGGGTGTTGAATCCAGCGTCCACGCCGACGAATCTTCTGTCCGGAGTCTCCTTCACGTCTACCACCTTCGTCAGTAGCACCGTCGTGTCGGCGACAATGTACCGTCCAGGTTCGACCGCCACCGATCTCGCGGAGCATCCGGATTTGATCAGGGACGTGACTTCTCTCGCCAGCAGTCCTACGTCCATCTCCTTATCCTCGGGCCTGTAGGGTATGCCGATTCCTCCTCCGATGTCTAGGAACTCTAAAACCAGTCCGAGCGATGTCTCGAGCTCCCTGGCAATCGATACGAGGACCTCTGTCACTTGCACGAAGGGAGCCACATCCTGGACGCCTGCCCCTATGTGAGCGTGAAGTCCCACCGGCCTGAGACCGAGCCCGAGAGCCTCGGAGTATATCCTCACCACCTCGCCCTTCGGTATCCCGAATTTGGCCATCTTGCTGCCTGTCACGACATGCTCATGATGTCCAGCGCCCACATCTGGGTTGACCCTTACTGATATGGGGATGTCGGTCCCTATCTTCGACAACCTGATGAGCTGTGAAGGTGAATCGATGTTGATCGTGACGCCCCTGCCCACGAGCGCCTTCATCTCCTCGTCGGAGACGCTGACCCCAGTGAAAAGGATCTTGTTCGGTTTGAATCCCGCCATCAGGCACGATTCGACCTCCCAGATCGACACCGCATCGATGCAGCTCCCCTCGCGCTCCAGTATCCTGAGGATCGCGAGGTTCGAATTCGCCTTGCAGGCGTAGTGTATGTTCGCTGGCATGTGGCACGAAAATGCCTGTTGGATCCTCTTGAAGTTCTCACGGACCGCGATCTCGTCGGTCACGTACAACGGCGTCCCGAAGCGTTCGGCAAGTTCTTTGGCGGTAACGCCCCCGATCACCATCTGATTGTGCAACGACTCGAATTTGCGCATTTCAACCACCGATGTATCTATCATGCAGTCTCTTGATCACTTCAACCGCCTTGTCCGCGGGGACGACGAAGTTCAGTGCCACGTCCGAAGCTCCTTCGGATATCAGCTCGACATTCGCTCCCGCCTGGTCAACGACCTCGAATATCTTCGCCGCGACGCCCCTGACGTCGATCATGTTATCGCCGACGGCGCATATCAAGGAGACCTTGTCCTTCACGGTGAGCTTCTCTATTCTGTTCTCCCCAGCCCTGTCTATCCTCTGGAGGACTTGCTTTACGTCCGAGCTTGAAACAACGACCGCAAGGGTAGAGAGCGATGTGGAGATGGCGTACGAGTTGACCCCGTTGTCACTGATCGAGCTCAGCAGATTGGAGACGAATTTCGGATAGTAGACGATCTCAGAAGAATAGACCTTCACGATGGAGAGATCGGATTTCATCGCCACGCTCCTCAGGAGGTCCTTTCCCCGCGACCGGAGGTTGTG
>JAJRAG010000051.1 GCA_028682925.1 Methanomassiliicoccales archaeon | reverse complement strand
TGATCGGGCCGGAGGAAGTTCGAAAGAAGGTCGATCTACTGCGGTTGTACAGCATATACCGTCTTCCGACTCGTTCGATTGCTGTCTCGATAGAGGCGCTGAAGAGGAGAGAGTGGTTTCGTGACAGGATGCTTGGGATAGCCAGCATAAACACCAAGATCCTCGAAGAGTGGCTCGAGGAGGAGGAGCGAGTCCGATGTCAATTCCCCGAAGGAGGCCTAATGGTACTTCTTTCTCTTCCAAAAGGTGTGGACGATCTACAGCTTGGTGAGACGCTGATGGACCGCTTTTCAACTTCAGTCTGCCCAGGACGATACTTCGGCATAATGAATCATATCAGAATCACATTTAGTTGCGGAGCGAAGGATTTCAGAAAAGGGCTTGAGAACATTTCGGCAGCCTTAGACCAGATGGTCTGATCATCCCTGCCCGGACGGAGGATCAGCCTTCTTGTAGGAACCCAAGATCTTGACGAAGGACGCCCTTTTCACCAAATCGCTGATCGCCCTGCTCACATCTGGATTGTCAAGATGTCCGTCAATGTCGGCGTAGAAGACGTACTCCCATGCTCTGTCCCTCCGCGGCCTTGATTCAAGTTTGTTCATATTGACGCCGTGCTCCGCGAAAGCACCCAGACAATTGTGAAGCGCCCCCGCAGTGTTCTTTGTGGCGAATACGATCGAGGTCTTGTCCCCCCGGGGGTTGATCGCAGCTGCCTTCTCGATGACAAAGAACCTCGTATAGTTTAGATGGGAGTTCTGGATGTCCTCCTTGAGGATCTTCATTCCGTACTCTCTGGCGGCCCTTTCGCTCGCTATTGCAGCTTCTGTTCTGTCCCCCCGTTCCTTGATGATCTTCACACTGCCGGCAGTGTCGTAGGATGGCACCTTCTCCCATTGCGGGTACCTCGAAAGGAATGTCCTGCACTGCCCCAACGCCTGAGGGTGGCTGTACACTCTCTTTATCTCCTCAATCTCAGCATCGCCATGTCCTATAAGGCAATGCATGACGAGGATGATCACCTCGCCTACGACCGTCAGATCGTTCTCGAGTAGCAGGTCGTTCACCCTCGCGACGCTTCCTTCCATCGAGTTCTCAACAGGAATGACTGCGTGGCTCGCATCTCCCTTGTTAACGCTCCCGAATACATCCTCGAACTCCGCGCAGGGAAGGGTCTTGATCCCTTCTCCGAAGAATTTGTAGACGGCGTCCTCGCTGTATGCTCCCAGAATCCCTTGGAATGCGATCTTCCGCTCCACGCTCCTGCTATTCATGTCTTGCCCCGAAGAATTCTGAATGTATAGCTCTTGTCGTCCGCTCTAGATCTTTCGAGTTCACCGTGAAGTGGTATGCCACCATTGATGCTCCTGCAGATATCAATCCGACGCTGACCCCCTCTTTCGATACCGCCGTGAAAACTCTGGCCGCGATGCCTTTTCGATAGCCAAGTCCCTCACCGACCACACACAACAGGGCGATGTCGTCCACTGTCTCGATCCTGTCGACAATGCCTCTCTTGAGGTCCGCCAGGACTTTCTTCGCCATTCCCAGGTATTTCTTCTCGATGAGAAGTGCCACGCAGGTCTGTGAAGTTGCTGCAGAGTATATGTTCACCCCAGCGTCACTCAGTCTCTGCGAGATTTCGTACATCACGCCTGTCTTGTACCCGGCCCCCGCCCCGTACGCCTTTACTATCGCCAGGTTCTTCATGCATGATATGCTCTTGATGGCACCGCCCATCTCCACGCTGCACGGTTCTATTGTCGTACCTTCCTTGTCTGGTTCGAAGACGTTCTTTACCTTTATTATGATGTTCTTTTCCCTTGCTGGTTCGACGGTCCTCGGATGAAGAACCTTTGCGCCGAAGTATGAAAGCTCGGCAGCCTCGTCGTAGGAGAGATTCGGTATCGTCACAGCTTCCTTGACGATTCTCGGGTCAACGCTCATGAACCCATCCACATCCTTCCATATCTCCAATACCCTGGCGTCGATGGCATTGGCGATGACGCTGGCACTATAATCACTTCCATTCCTGCCAAATACCGCAACGTGACCCTCGGGCGTCCTTCCGAAGAATCCCGTCACGACCGGTGTCTCTTGTCTCTCTATCATCGACCTGATTTTCGGATGTATGTTCCTTCTTGTTTCCTTCAGGTCCGCTGTGGCGTTGCCGTAGTTGCCCTCAGTTGTTATCCCCAGCTCATCCGCGTCCACTGGGATTGCGTTCACTCCAAGGTCCTGAAGCATGGCGGCGGTGATCACGACCGAGAGTCTCTCTCCAAAGCTCTGGACCAAGTCCATGGTCCTCGGGGTGAGCTCCTCAAGATAGGAGATTCCGTACAGCACCTTCTCCAGTTTTGCGAGACGCTCCATCAGCAAATTGACAGCCTGTTGCTTCGTGGTCATGTCTTTCGCAACGCCGCCGAGTATCGACAAATGAATGGTTTTCAATCTTTCGATCAAGTTCTGTATCTCTTCGTCCTTTCTGTGCTCGGAGACGAACGAGACGATCGAGTCCGTGACGCTCTGGACTGCGCTGAGGACAAGGACCTTAGGCTCGGGGTCGGATGCGATAATCCCCCCGACCAAAAGCATCGAATCGCTGTCCTTGAGCGAGCTGCCACCGAACTTCATGACCTTCATCTCTTTCTCACCTTCCTCATGATCTCGAGAGGCGTCTTCCTGACCGCTCTTTCTGCTTCGATCTTTGTGAGCCCTGCTGCGATCGCTCTGATCAATGCATCGTTCTCGGTGAGGAGGTCCCCGGGTCCGTGCGCGTCAGTGTTCAGCACCATCTTGGCGCCGACCTCCCTTGCGATCTTGGCGACATGACCGTTCGTTGCTGAATGCAGGGCTCGAGATGTGATCTCCAATGCGATCCCGTTGTCCTTCGCTATCTGCGCCTCTTGCACGGTAATGAATCCTGGATGGGCAAGAATATCCACGTCCGGGTTGCTGACCGCGACCTTGTTGGTCCCCTTCTCGACCGGTTCACTGATGGTCTCTCCGTGAACGACAACAAGCTCGGCCCCCAATCTTCTCGCCTCCGCGACAACGAAATCGATCTTCGAGACTGGAACGTGAGTGATCTCGACCCCGAGTATCACTTCGATGTTCCATTCTGTCGC
>JAJRAG010000214.1 GCA_028682925.1 Methanomassiliicoccales archaeon | reverse complement strand
TACCAGATCAAAGGCAGAGTGCAGCCTATGAAGAGCGGGAAGGTCTACGAGGAGACCTGTGCGAGAATAGCATCATTACCATTGAAGCTGCCGAAGCCCGAGGCCGCGATCCTGATAAAAGTTCAGGAGATCTACAATCTGTCTCCAGGACCAGATGCAGGAAAGAGGATCTGAAGGACTGCCGAGATAGGCGCCGACGCGATGGTGCCATTCTTTCTTCCACACTTTTTGCCCATCAATGCCTCGAGAGTTCCATCAGAAAGCTGAATTCACAAGTGAATATCAAGTGTAGTAATAGACTACATATGAGTAAATAGACCGCTCCCGCCTTGAACTATCATGCCCAACGCCTTAACGGTAGGAGAAAGAATTGTTCTGCATTTGGATCAATACTCTAGACATCAAGAGGACTTTGACGTCCCTCTAGACGTCAGTCAGGATGGAATTGCGTTGGCACTTAGAATATCTCGCGCGCACGCCGCAATCGAGTTGAAGAAGTTGAAGGAATCCGAAGAGGTCTGGGAGAGACTCGCCCATATCAAGAGAGGCAAGACCAAGAGAAAGGTCTACTTCTTGACGCCGAAGGGCGAGATCAAGTCGGACCGCATTCGGGAATTTGCCCAAAACGAGGGCATTGAGATAATGCCTCTACTAGATCTCAAGAAGTGCAAACCGTCCGACCTGTGGGACTCCCTCGACCCGTATAAGAGAGACTTGCTGGCGATGGCATGCACTTTCAGAAAACCATTCAACAGAGCAGCGCTCCCTCCCACGACTGTTTCCCTACTACCAGTCAACAATGATGGCGTCGTCGAGATTCCCTCAGAACTGAGGGACTCCATCTTGAATATGATCTCGAGGGAGGATTGGAGGAAATTCCACAGCTTCGCCGCGGATTACTGGTTGGACGTGGGAGATATCGTGGAGCGTCTCTATCATCTGATCAACGCGGGCAGAACAAGAGAGGCGGAGATGCTCGTGGCTAGCAGAGGACAACAGCTCATCTCCAGTGCGAATGGTGACCTTCACTCGACCCTGTCGAAGCTTGATAACCCTTCCGAAAGGTACGGAGACAGAGTGAGATTCGTCCGCGCCATGGTGGCAAGAAACGCGGGACACAAGGAGATCGCCTTGAACATAGCGCTTCAGATGCAGCGCTCAGAGTCGACAAAGGAGCGGTCGGATGGTCTCTTCGTCGATGGAATGATCTCGATGGACGCCAAGGATCATCAAGGAGCCTATGTCAAGCTAGTGGAGGCAAGAGACCTCATAATCGATAGGACTGACGCAAGAATCGAGTGCGAGATCGCCGAGGCCCTGATGAACCTGGGCAGAAATGCGGAGGCAAAGCGCATCCTCGAAAGAATGCTGATGAATCGTTCGGGGAAATCAGAATCGGACGGTATCGACAGGGTCTACTATCAATTGGGTGTGATCTCCTACAGGTCGGGAAACGGTTCAGAAGCGGTCAAATGCCTGAGCAAAAGCCTTGGACTGACAAAGATGACCAACAAATCGCAATTATTCAGAGCACTTTCGGACGCCTACACACTTGTTGGCATGAAGGACAAGGCACAGGAGTTCTCCTCCAAGATCCCCACGACTAGAAAATGGGGCTCTTCCTGAGCAGGTCTATGTCGCTGATGTAAAGCTCCCTGATGTCCGTGAGGTTCCAGCGCAGCATGGCCAGTCTTTCGAAGCCAAGCCCCCATGCCAGAACAGGATATCTCACGCCAAACGGAGCGGTCACTTCGGGACGGAACACGCCTGCTCCCCCAAGCTCCATCCATTTGCCATTGTAATGGACTTCCACCTCGGCGGAAGGTTCGGTATAAGGGAAGTAGCCTGGTCTCAGCCGTACTTCCTCGAATCCCATCTGCCTGTAGAACTCCCTCAGCACTCCGCAGAGCATGTCGAAGCTCGCATCCTTCTCCATGATTATGCCTTCTATCTGAACGAACTCAGGCAGGTGAGTCGAGTCGATAGCCTCGTTCCGAAAGATTCGGCTCAGAGAGAAGACCTTGACCGGAGGATCGGGATTCTTGGCCAGGTATTTAATCGTGCATACTGTCGTATGGGTCCTTAGCAGAGCCCTCTCTGCCTCCTCACGACTCCATTTGTATCTCCAGCCGAGGGAACCTGTGTTCCACCCGTCCTCGTGAACCGATTTGACAACTCTTATGAGCTCTTCGTCATCGATTTCGATCCTCGCTGGATTCTTAAGGTAAAAAGTGTCCTGCAGATCCCTTGCGGGATGGTCTTGCGGGGTGAAGAGGGCGTCCATGTTCCAGAACGCAGGTTGAACGTATTCGTCATCGATCTCCGTGAATCCCATCTGAACGAATATCCTCCGCACCTCGTCCGCCATCCGGGTCAGAGGATGTTTCTTGCCAGGATAGACAGATGGCGCGAAGGTTCTCACGTCGTACTTTCTGAACGTGACCTCCTTCCAGCGGCCGGTCTGCAACAGCTCCGGGGAAATCTGAGCGACCTCGTCTTTCAATTCTATCCCCAAGTCCACGACCTCCCGGGCCGCATCTGTCAAGGACAATTTTCGACTGACGATCAGCCTTTCGGTGATGAGATCCTGCCTTGACTTCAGCTGAGACACTGTCTTACCGTCCACGTCATCCTCGGAGAGATCATTCTGGCTAAGGGCAAGTAGAAGTCTCTCATCATCCATCATCGATCCCGACATTGACTCTCCCTTCGGCGTGATGGTGATCACGATCTTGCCATCAGATTTCTCAATGTTGGCCAGCCCTTTCCTCTTGAGCCAGCCGATCGCAATAGGTACCTCTTCCGTTCTTAGAATCTTCGTTAGCTCGCTCGATTCGACCATTCCGCCCTTCTCACGGGCGAAATCAAGAACTTTCCTTTCCGGGAGTCTCTCGGAGACAACCTCCCGATTGCGAAGGGAGTAAGACTTCCTGGCGCTCTCCTGGATGGCAATCAGACCTTTGGACTGTAGCCATGAGACCGCATTCATCACTTCGACCTGCTGGGAGAAATCGCCGATCTCGCACACCTCCTCTGGGGTGGCAGGTCTCCCGATTTGATGAAGTGCGATGAGAACCCGTTTCTCTTGAGGACTGAGTTCTTGGAGAGTCTCCGAGGCTTTCATGACTGGTGGTGTAGACTTTCCTGACTATTTGTGATTTTTCCCAACCTGGTCCCTCGGACGTGCCGGTTTTATGTCGATGACAGGCGTGCCATTGAATGCGTCGAGACCCTTGACAACCAGGATGTTGTCCTTACAGTCGAGCAACTTCACCCTCGTCAATCCCAAGAAGTTCGGTCTCTTGGGGCTCCTGGAAGCGAACACACCAACCTCCGGTTGCGCCGGGTCGTGGTGGGGATGCACCTTCATCTTGTAGAACGACGACCTGTCAAATAGGAATATGACATCGAGTTCTTCGCACTCCTCGATACGAAAAAGGCCACCAACAAATTCCGGAAGGATCTCGATCTCTGATGCCATATCTTCAAAACGCGTGTCTTCCTCGGCTTTGTTCCGCACGTACCCGATGGGGGAGATCTCCATCAATGGTCCCTCATCATGAACTCATCGAGGTGCTTCCTGGCCTCCTCCCTTCTCTTCTGATGCTCATCGAGGAAGGCTACCACGCTATCTGCAAGGATCTTCTTGCACTCCCCGCACATGATCTCCCCTTTCCCGCAGCGGTCCTGCAGGGAGTTGACGGCATTGTCGTCCGGCTCAAAAAGGTAATACTGGTACTTGAAGACGGAGCAGACCTCAGGCCTACCTCCCAGCTTCTTCTGTTCAGCTATCGAGACCGCTCCACCAGTGAAAGCATTGGCGATCTTCTTCCTGACGACATTGGAAGGGT
>JAJRAG010000050.1 GCA_028682925.1 Methanomassiliicoccales archaeon | reverse complement strand
ACACGGACCACTTAGCGACGTGAATATCGGCAGTCTCAATCCAAGACTTAGAGAGGCGGCGACAAGGGAGATAGTCGATGGATTGAATGCAGCCGGCCGCATGGGATTCGAAGTCTACACCGTCCATCCCGGTTTCTGGTCCCCGATAGGGCTGCTCGACAGGGATGCGGTCTACAGGGCCGTCAGCAATTCGTTGTCAGAGATAGATAGAGCATCGAAGGAGGCCGGGATCAAAGTCGCTCTTGAGAACATGCCTGACATGGCTATATCCATGGGAAAGACCCCAGAGGATCTTTTCTCGATGATGGAAGGCACGGATCTAGGAATGTGCTTCGATATCGGTCATGCCAACACAGCAGGCACGATCCAGGACTTCCTTGGATACTCTGATAGGTTCGTGAACGTTCATGTCCACGACAACCACGGTGAATGGGACGAGCACCTCCCTGTCGGCGAAGGGAACATCGACTTCCGGAAGGTTCTCCAGGGATTGAGGGGCTACAAGGGCAGGCTCGTGGTCGAGTCTCGGAGCTTCATGGATGCAGAGATCTCTCAGGAAAGGCTGACGAACATGCTCGGCCTGAGCTCCTAGATTCTCCTTCCGCATCTTGTGCATTCGAAGACCCCTTCCCTGTATCTCGCCTCAGTGTTGCCGCAGTACCTACAGGTGAATTGGAATCCTCCGCTTCCGACACCCCAGTCAGGGCCTGAGCGGTTGGCTCCCATCGGATATGGTCCCTGGTAGTCACCGGCAGCGACGCTGACTTGTGAAGACGCCGAGTAAGGCCACACTTCTCGCCGGAGGAAGAATCCGACGATCTTGGAGGAGTAGGCGACGACGTAGACCGCCCCTACGGCAACCCAAGCAATCACCAGAAGTCCCATGACTATCGTCGATTCGATTCCTGGGAATACTAGAATGGGGATCGAGATGTAGTCCCAGATGAAGTGCATCATTATGGAGGCATAGATCCCAAATCTGAGGAAGAGGTAACCAAAGGCAAGACCCCCAACGAACGCCGATGGAATCTTCGATGCATCCCAAGCGAATACATGGGCAACGCCGAACATAGCCGCGGAGAACACGAGGAAGAACGACTCTGCCGTGCCGATCTTGAATCCTCCTCCAAGTAAGTATCGCTTCCATCCCTCTCTCTTCTTTGAGATCGAATGAACTATCAGGAGCGGGACTCCTATGAGCAGCAGGCGACTGACGATCTCCTCCCAGACCGCGGCATTCGCGTAACCGTACAGGAGCTTCCACGTCTCCTTGTCCTCCAAAGGCGGGGTACTGGGGTTGACTCCTAACAGCCCGAGAACAAAGTAGTAGATGAAAGTGAACGAGAGCGCCGCGAAGTATATCGTGCCAAGTGTGTAGAGCGGACTGTGTCCCTCTGAACGGGGCTTCATCGCAAGCTCCGCTATGAACCCTTTCGCGCTCTTCCACATCAGGACAGCGAATGAAGCGACGATCGTGACGACCAATATGAGATAGTACGCGGCGAAGTAAGGGCCACCCAACTCTGCAAAGTTGATGAGCCATGGAGTGATTAGATAGAGGTATGTGCGATAGGTACCGATCTGAGGAAGTACTTCGGTCGGACTCCAGATGAGTATCGCGATGTACGCGACGGTGACGAGCAGAAGCGCGAGAACCACGTACGTCCCGATCCCGCCGACTATCTCCCTAAGGGTCGCCATTGCACTCTTCTTCACAATCATCGGTGGGGCAGCCGTTGACTGCGATGGGGCGCCGGATCCGAGGGGTCTGCCACAATGCGGGCAGAAATTGTCGTAGAACGTCACGGACCGTCGGCAATCAGGACACGTCGGCCCTAGAGTCTGGTCGCTGAAATCCGCGCCCTCGGGATTCACGAGCTTCCATCCTGAGAAAACTATTTCTACTTGCCGATTTTCGGTCAGGATCGCGATGGCAGGAAGGAAATGCGTGCATGTGCTGGAGGCAATCCCTGTTTGCTCGCACAACCAGATTCTTCATAGTAGAAACTTTTATTATTCGACTACTCCTTCCGGAACAGGCCAATCAGGAGGCAAAACTAATGGATGAAGAGACTGCTGGAAAGAAAGTTGAATTTGTGACAATAAGCGCTGAAAAGATACCCTTCGGCAGGAACAATTTTATCGAGGTCGCTCGGAAGAAGGCGATCACTGACGAGGGCGAGAACGAATTCATTTCCCTGTCAAGGGGCTATTATCTTCCTGACGGGTCCGAACGGTTCAAGAAATCTCTGACGATCCCGGACGATCCTCAGATAAAGGCCTTCGTCGTTCAAAAGATATCTTCGATGTGAACTCCTGAGTGGGTCGGGGCTCCCCCCCGGAACTCTGGAATCACTTCTTTCTATCAAGCAGCAGCTCAAGGTATGAACGTCGTTCGTTTTCTTTCAGACCAAGTTCCTGCATCATCGAGAGCATAGCCTTCTTGCCGGCATCAAGGTCTCCTCCCTCGAACTCCAATTCGACGAAGTCCCCAAGCCCAGAGACGCTGTCCAAGCAGACCGAAATCCCGCTGACGGAGCAGATCGTCCTCGATTTCTCGACTCTGCCCGATTCCTTGAATCCGAGTCTGTCGAAGATCGCCATGAGGGCGTCGGCGTCCGAGACCCTCACCTTCAACTCCTCACGGCTCTTCGTGTCCTCATCTATCTTCGGTCCCTTGTAAGTGAGAGATGCAGCCTCGGTCTCCTTCCTGACTCTCAGAGCTTCGTCGGTGCAGGCGAATTCGCGCAGCGGATGGGACAGATAGATGTCGATCTGCCTTCGCCGTCCATCGAGCTTGGCTCCCATCTCCATCAAGATATTTTCGACCGCTCGAAGATCAGCGCATGGCGATTTTACCTCGATCTCCAGCATATCTGTTCTATGTCCTCGAAGATAGATAAACTCAGCTTCTCTGCGGTACTCTTGTATATAGGCGCAAAGCTATAGCGATGGCGCAGAATCCTCTCGGCGAGGTGTGCCTTTGGAACAACCTGGTCTCGTACATGTCTACACAGGCGACGGAAAGGGCAAGACCACCGCCGCGTTCGGTCTGGCCATCCGCACCTGGGGTCACGGAGGGCGCGTTTGCATTGTACAGTTCATGAAATGCGGCGAAGGCTATGGCGAGGTCAAGGCGGTCCGGAGCCTGCCCGGGGTGGTCCTTCGTCAGTTCGGTCGGGAAGGTTTCGTCATCAAAAGTAAACAGACGAAGGCGGACGTCGATTTGGCACAGGAGGCCCTCGACTTCTCGGCGCATGCTCTATCATCCGGCGAATACGACATGGTCGTCATGGACGAAGTCTGCGTTGCGATTGACTTCGGTCTGATCGAAGTTACGAGAGTTCTGAACGTCCTGGAAGGAAGGAACCGGGGGACGGAGGTAGTGATGACCGGGATAAACGCACCTAGGGAGATCATCGACGCAGCGGACCTAGTGACCGAGATGAGGATGGTCAAGCATCCGTACGGGTCTGGTGTCCGTGCAAGGGAAGGAATAGAATATTGATCCCCAACTACTGCCCCTTCTTCTTCGTGCGCAAGTACATCAGGAAACGGACCTCCTCGTTCGGCAGCAGGGTCCTGAGGGATTTCTCATCTCCTTCCTTGACCATCTGCAGAGCCAGTGGCTGGCCCCTGGTGAGGCGATAGATGAGATGGAAAGCATCATCCTCCAGGTTCTCTCCCATGAACGCTTTTGCGCTGTCTTCATCGAACCTGTGTAGATGGATCTCGACCACATGACCTCTTGTCACCTGAGATCTCTGGAAGAACCGGCTGTAGGAAGGGGTCTCTTCCCTCATGGCGACGGCCATCTTCCCCTTGCCACCGGCTAGCGACCTCATCATGTCGAAGAAGAAATCCACGACATCCTCAGAGACGTCATAGTAATTGTCAAAGCAAAGGAAGACCTCTTTCTCCTTCAACTCAGAAATGTCCCCAGTCCCGCAATCGTGATCCCCGGCGAACGCCCTCACGCTCCCCAATATGTCATCCAGCTTATTCCCTTCTTGAAGATCGTGCCACAAGAGAGGAAGCTTGGTAGAGTCCATCGCGACCTTCTTGAGGAAGGTCGAAGAGCCGTACCCATAGTTGGCGAAGACGACAAGGGCCGTGGACTTGGAAACAAGAAAATTCGAAGAGATCGTGAGCTCCTCGTCCCTATCAATGAAAATGGGAACCTTCAATGGTACATTCGAACGGATTTGCCTGCCGGGCGCACCTATCAAATGGAGCTCTTTTCCAACTGACTCGAGCACCTTCAGAACAGGTATTCCTCGGCGCTCCCTCAACAGTTCCGAGACTCTCGTAGAGGTGCGGCCATTGTTGTCGACGATGACGAGCGTGAGGTCCGACGAATCATCGATCAACTCCTCGCACCTTGAGAGCCCCCTTGAGGTAAGGGAGTAGACCTTCAGTCTCCGGTCCTTTCCAACTACTCTCTCCTTCTCCTCCTCGATGAACCCTTCTGCAATGAGCGGTCTGAGAATCCTTGTGACGTGAGTGCGCGGTATGTCGAGAGAATCAGATATGCCCTCCTGCGTCGCTGCTTCTGGCGGAGAATCCTGCAAGCGCTCACGCGGGAGGTCGAAAAGATGCAGCAACGCCCTGTCCCTTGGAGGTAGCTGGGCCATTTGAATCCCAGTAGTTCCGCGCCGATATTTAACCCTGTTCCTGATGTTCGCAGATCACGATTCCGTCCAGCCTGTCCTGGTATCACTGGAATCAAACGAGATATCAAATGTCGGTTCTGGTAATTACCACACAATACTTATATACGTACCCTGGCATGATAAAATCACAATTCAGCCAATACCCTCGTCCTTTTTGACGTGGGGGTCTGACATATGAAGAAAAGACGTCCTTCGCGAAGGTGGGATAGGCGCGGTGTTTCAGAGATCATCGCCAACTTGCTCATACTAGGGATAACGGTCACACTCTT
>JAJRAG010000213.1 GCA_028682925.1 Methanomassiliicoccales archaeon | reverse complement strand
TCTCGACTACAAGGTTGCCGTACACTATGGTTGTCACTTCGCCAAACCTAGCAAGATAAAGCAGTTGGACGACCCGGAGAGGCCGACGATACTCGACGAGCTCGTGGAGGCGGTCGGCGCGAAGAGCGTCAACTATCGCGACAAGGGGATGTGCTGCGGTGCCGGTGGAGGTCTGAGAACAAGGGCGAACGATATCGCTATGAAGATGACGGAGGAGAAGCTCGGCAACGTAAAGAAATCGGGCGCGAGGTTCATAATCGATGTTTGCCCCTTCTGTCACCTCCAGTATGATCGGACGCAGAAAGACATACCGGGCTATGACATACCGATCATTCACCTCTCGCAGCTGTACGGTCTTGCATTTGGTCTGCCGAAGGAGTACCTCGGTCTCGAAGCTCACGTCGTGCCTGTCAATCTCTGAGGTACAGTCATGTATCTTGCTAGACTGGTCACTATCTCCACGGTGGAGCAGATCCCCGATCAGTTCAAGGGGTTCTTGAATTTCCAGGCGAACCTGGAAGGGCATGAGGCGTCGAAGAAGGAGAAGGTTGCGTTACTGGTTATCGAAGGTACCTCCTGCTACGTCCCTGTCTTCCTTGACAGGCTGAAGGAGATAGGGGAGATCGAAGAGCGATTGGCCGAGCAGCAGGCCGAGATGAACGAGGAAACGAGATCGGTTCTCGCGAAGAACATATCTTAGGGGCGATCCCCATAGTCTGGACCACTGCCAGCTGTGTCTTCGGACGGAAACTTATTAATAGGGAGACTCGTTACGGAATCTGCCTGAACCATGGAGGCTCATAATGCCTGCTACGAAGAAAACGAAGACGACTACAAGGAAGGTCAAGGATCGGTGGAGGGCAAAGGAGTGGTACAAGATCCACGCCCCCAAGATGTTCAATGAGATGCAGATTGGGGAGACGCCATCGGGCGACCCTTCGAGTCTTGTTGGAAGGACCACCGAGGTGACGGTCCATGACCTCACAGGCGATTTCTCAAAGATGCATATCAAACTCAAGTTCAAGGTCAACGATGTCACCGGCTTGGACGCTCACACCGTATTCGTCGGTCAGGACCTGACTAGCGATTACATCCGAAGGCTAACAAGGAGGAAGAGGACCAAGACGGACCACGTCGTCGACGCAAGGACGAAGGACGGCTTCCTCGTGCGCGTCAAGCCTATGTGCGTCACCGAGAAGAGGATTCAAGCCTCTCAAGAGACCGCAATACGGACGATCATGACCTCGCACTTGCACAAGACCATCGCTGACATGTCGATTTCCGACGTCGTGAAATCGGTAATATCCGGGGACATGGCGAAGGACCTCTCGCGCAGTACGAAGATAATCGTTCCGACAAAGCGAATCGAGATCAGGAGGACCGAGGTCCTCGAGATTGGAACTCCGCTCCCCGACGAGAAGGCGATCGTCGAACCGCAGGCATCGGAAGAGGAAGGCTCCGCTCAGGAAGTGAAGCCTGAGGAACCATCCAAACAAGTCGTTGTTGAGGACGTGTCCGAAGCCGGAGAGATCGAGGCAAGCGAATCCGTCGAGGGCGAGGAATTGACCAAGGACAAGGAAGAGTGAGGATCACCAAGCCGGGGTGGCTCAGCCTGGTGGAGCGTCGGACTCATAGGGTATAGGTAACACAGATCCTCTCCAGGGACATCCGAAGGTCACGGGTTCGAACCCCGTCCCCGGCACCTAGTCTCCAAGAAGAGTGTTTCCCGAAATCAGTCTTCTTTGTTTATTATCTGTAGAATATTCTCATGGAGTCCGATTGAAGGTCCTCTCAGATGGAGGACATATTCTTCAAGTAGCAAAAGGAAGCTAGGCGATTGGCGAGAGAATTGAGGGTTATAATCTACACGGGGAAAGGTGGCGTGGGAAAGACATCGGTGGCCGCAGCCACCGCACTCAGGTCCGCTCGTATGGGTCACAGGACCATAGTGATGAGCACGGATTCCGCCCACTCGCTCTCAGATTCGCTCGAAGTCCAATTGTCTGGTGAAATCAGGAACATTGAGAATAACCTCGACGCTATCGAGGTCGATGTCATCCACGAGCTCGAGACAAGATGGAAGGAGGTTCAGACGTACATCTCTGATTTCCTGCGGTCTCAGGGACTTGGTGAGATCAACGCGAAAGAAATGACGGTGTGGCCCGGAATGGAGCTGATGTCAGCTCTGTTCTACGTTTGGGATTTCTACGAGAATAAAACGTACGATGTGGTGATCCTCGACACCGCTCCGACCGCTGAGACCCTTCGCCTTCTAAGCTTTCCGGAAATATCGGACTGGTACTTCGACAGGATGTATAAGGTCTTCAGGAACATCCTGAAGCTGGCCAGGGCAACGGTCGGGAAGTTCATGAAATCACCCCTTCCTTCGGATGATGTGCTCAGGGACATCGAGACGATCAGGAATCGGTTGACTTCAGTGCGCAAGATCTTGACAGATCCTACCATTACATCCGTCAGGCTCGTCGTCAACCCTGAAAGAATGGTCATAAATGAGACCAAGCGCGCGTTCACCTATCTTTGCCTATACGACCTGACCGTGGAGTGTCTAATCGTGAATCGCCTGCTGCCCCAATGCTCGGATGGTTACTTCAGGGACAAACTCAACGAGCAGCAAGGCTATATGGGCATAATCAACGAATCGTTCAGTCCGTTGACCATCCTGACCGCCACTCAGATGCCGACGGAACTCGTCGGGAAGGAGTCGCTTGAGGCCCTTGCCGATATGGTGTTCGGGACGACGGACCCCACGATGATATACTCGGTCGAGAAACCGATGGAGATATATGAGGAGAATGGGTCCAGCATACTGTCGCTCAGACTACCATTCTCGACCAAGGAGCAGGTAGGGTTATATAAATCGGAGGATGCTCTAATTGTGCAGGTCGGGTCCTACAAACGTTCAGTTTCTCTGCCATACTCGCTGCTTCACAAGGAGACGGAGAAAGCGGAGTTCGTGGACGGCCGCCTGCTGATAACATTCGGGGGAAGTGAACGAAATGGAAGGGAAGGGAGAAAGGATAAAAGAAGAAGCGAAGAGGATG
>JAJRAG010000007.1 GCA_028682925.1 Methanomassiliicoccales archaeon | reverse complement strand
TCTGGGGACTGCAAAGAAGGACGAGGTTATCTACAGCCACACGGCGTGTGCTGGCGAAGATGTCATATTTGCAATCGATGTCGAAGGATTCTACCCGGACGGTCTGCCATATGCTTGGGACACAACCACGAACAAGAGCAATGAGATTGTCCGGAAGCAGATGCTCGCGATGAACGAGATCGGGAAGCGGCATCTCGTCAGTTCTGGGAAGGACATCAGTAACCCAGGATCATTGGGAAGCCTGGGCATGCTGCTCGAAACCAGTGGAAAGGGCGCGATAGTGAACCTTGATAACATACCTCGCCCCGAGGGAGAGGACCTGAATCAGTGGCTGAAGGCCTATCAGGGATGCGGATTTATCCTGACGTGCAAGCCCGGCAATTCCAAGAGAATCATTGAGATGTTTGCGGATGTCGGGGTCACCGGCGCAATCGTCGGCAAGATTCAGAATTCACATGAATTCATTATAACAAGTGGGAAGCAAGAGGCCGTGCTCTTCGACTTCGCGAAGGACACCATCTCCGGTTGCAGACCAACTACCCTGATCTGACCGATCCTCAAGAGTGAGCGGGAAGTGCTAGGCCGCAGGAGTTGCCGCTCGGTCCGATGAAGGTTATCCGGTCGCCTTCTCAGCCCCGTGACCCTTTGAGCGTCGGTAGTCCACGGTTAGGCTGCTCCCGTCAGGGCCTGACCCTTTCCCCATGATCAGAGCAAGGGGCACCGCCCTCCAGCGGCACCACGATGCTGCCACCAACCCCGAAGGACAGAACCTCATTGTCGACGAAGGGGCCTTCACCGCCCCGTTTGCGACGTCTCCAGCTGTCACCCCCGCTATCGACGATTTCGGTGTACAAGGACACGCCGAACGTCCCGGTCAAGCCTAGCATCCCCGATTAAGCCATTGAGCTATTTATAACTATTCGAATCCCTCCCCCTGGCTAGTAGGTCGAGTACGATTTGTTGTCTGCTGGACTGGACCTTTCTCGAGTCTAGCAATGTTTAAATCGGTTTGCGGTCCTATTGTGGTCACAGGGGGTTTCTATGAAGGATCTAAAGGCTAGTGAGACCGCGATAGTCTTCATCGAGTTCCAGAACGACTTCGGCAAGGAAGGCGGAGGTCTGTATGGAGCGGTGAAGGACCAGATCGCAAAGCAAGGGACGATCAAAAATGCAGCTGACTGCATAAAGAAGGCGAGGGGCAAGATGCTCACCCTTATAGTTCCCATCCTTTTCGAGGAGGACTACAGGGATGCTGGCTGTGAGGGTCTTTTGGGCCCGATTCACGTGAATGCTGCAAAAGCAAGTGCGTTCAAGAAAGGCAGTTGGGGCGGAGCGATCGTCGACGAGTTGAAACCCACAAAGCAGGACATTGTGGTCGAAGGGAAGAGAACCCTTGATGCGTTCGGCTCGAGCAACATCGATTTCCTGCTTAGGGTCAATTGCATAAAGAACGTGGCGTTCGCAGGCTTCCTGACAAACGTCTGCGTCGAAGGCTCCGCAAGAGCGGCATACGACAGAGGATTCAAGGTATTCTTGCTGAAGGACTGTACCGCGGCCATGTCCGGAGAGGAACAGAAGTACGTAGAGGAGAAGTTCTTCCCGTTGATCGGTGAGGTCCTGACGCACGACGAGTTCCTGGCAAAAGTGAAGTAAACCTCTTAATTATCCTTTTTCTTTGACGACTTCCTGCGAAAAACTAGTTAAGTCTTATGGTCCAATACTACGACGACATCTGCTATGAATGCGACGCCAGAACCAAAGAGAGAGCATCTGGAGAAGCCATCATGGTTGAAGATCAGAGCGTCGAATACCGAACGTTTCTCTCAGGTACGTAACGTGCTCAAGGAAGAGAGGGTCGACACGGTCTGTGACGCATCTCACTGCCCGAACATATCCGAGTGTTGGAGTCATCACAGCGCTACCTTCTTGATATTGGGTAGGATCTGCACAAGGAGCTGTCGATTCTGCGCGGTCCAGGGCAATCGCATCGGAGAGGAAATCGATGATGAGGAGGCTTCGCGAATCGCAAAGGCTGTGGACAGACTCGACCTGAATTATGTGGTGATAACTTCCGTCACCAGGGACGACCTGTGGGATTTCGGTGCTGAACACTTTTCGAACGTGGTTCGGCAAATCCGGTGTGAGAACCCGTACACTGAGATTGAGCTTCTGATTCCGGATTTTCAAGGCTGCAGAGATTCTATCGCGACGGTCGCTAGGTCGAAGCCATGCGTGATGGGGCACAATCTTGAGACGGTCAGGCGGTTGCAGGCCGAGACAAGGGATCCGAAGGCGAATTATGATCAGTCTCTGAGTGTGTTGGAGACGATCAAGGAGATTGACAGTAAGATATACACCAAGAGCTCGCTAATGCTTGGTCTGGGGGAGAGTCGTAGAGAAATCCTTGAGACGATGAAGGACATTCGCAATGCGGGTGTCGACATGCTGACTTTGGGTCAGTATCTGAGACCGAAAGATACGAACATCGAGGTCAGGGAATTTGTGAGTCCTGAAGATTTTGAGGACCTGAGGAAAGAGGCGCTCGCACTCGGTTTCAGACACGTTGCGGCGGGTCCATTCGTGAGAAGCTCTTACAGAGCATTCGAGTTCGTTGATTTGCAGAAAGGAGGATAGTGATGGCATGCTAACCGATGAGTACGATCCCCTGAAGGGGAAAATGCTGCAGATACTAGACAAGGATGGGAAAGTTGACAAGATACTTGAGCCGGACATCCCGGACGATTTGTTGATCAGAGCATACAAGACAATGGTCCTGGCAAGGACGGCGGACGAGAAGGCGGTGAGGCTGCAGCGTCAGGGCAAATTGGGAGCCTACCCCCCTAGCAAGGGTCAAGAAGCGAGCCAGCTAGGACCCGCGCTGGCGATGGGGGAGAAAGACTGGCTCGTGTGGGCCTTCAGGGAGCTTGCCGCCCTCATGTGGAGAGGGGTCCCGATTTGGCGCGCTTATCTGTATTGGATGGGAAACGAGGAAGGCAGCAACTACCCTGAGAACGTAAGAGTCACGCCGTCGGCCGTACCAGTCTCCTCACAAATACCTCACGCGGTAGGCATCTCATATGCATCCAAGCTCAGAAAAGAAGCGTCTGCAACTGTCGTCTACTTCGGTGACGGAGGGACATCCGAAGGCGACTTCAACGAAGGGCTGAACTTCGCCGGCGTATTCAAGACCCCGACCGTGTTCGTATGCCAAAACAATCAGTATGCAATCTCCCTGCCGAGAAGCCGCCAGACCGCGGCGAGAACGATCGCCCAAAAGGCCTTGGCATTCGGATTCCCAGGCATACAGGTTGATGGTAACGACATTCTCGCGATGTATGCCGCCGCCAAGGAAGCTCTTGAACGGGCAAGAAGAGGGGACGGACCCACGCTCATCGAGTCCTACACATACAGGCTCGGAGATCACACGACCTCGGACGACGCTACGAGATACCGATTGGATCAGGAAGTGAAGGAATGGACCGAGCGTGACCCAATCAAGAGGTTCAAGATCTACCTTGAGAAGAAGAGGCTCTGGACCGATGGGACCGAGAAAGAAACGCTGGCCTGGGCACAGACAACTGTAGAGGAGGAAGTGAAGAAGGCGCAATCATTCCCTTCCCCTGCGATCGACGAAGTCTTCAAGCACACCTATGCGGAGATGCCTCCTGAGCTCAGAGAACAAGTAGAGGTTCTCAGGCAACGGCCAAATCTCCTCAGAGAGGGATGACGATGGCAGTGATGAACATGGTCCAGGCCATAAATTCGGCACTCATGGAGGAAATGGAACGCGATGCGAGCGTAGTTCTGCTTGGGGAGGACGTCGGGATAGACGGCGGGGTCTTCAGGGTCACCGAGAGGCTCCAAAGCAAGTTCGGGCCAGAGAGGGTAATCGACACGCCGTTAGCGGAGTCCGCAATAGTGGGTGTCGCAATCGGTATGGCCATGAACGGCCTTAGACCAGTCGCTGAGATACAGTTCATGGGATTCTC
>JAJRAG010000049.1 GCA_028682925.1 Methanomassiliicoccales archaeon | reverse complement strand
GGGAAAGAGATGGTTGAAGATAAAGAGGAGCCAGACCCTTGACCTCGTCATCATCGCTGCTGAATGGGGATATGGGAGGAGAGAGGGATGGCTCAGCAACTATCACCTGGCGGCGGTCTCCAGCGATGGATATGCGATGATAGGAAAGACCTTCAAAGGCCTTACTGACGAGGAGTTCAAGTGGATGACAGAGAGACTGTTGGCTACTGCCGTGAGCAAATCTGAACACACGGTAAAGGTCAGACCGACATTGGTCGTGGAGGTGGCTTTTGATGAAATCCAAAGGAGTCCTACGTACGCCTCAGGTGTGGCACTGCGCTTTGCCAGGATAAAAAACATACGCCATGACAAGGATCTGAAGGACGCAGACACTATCGAGAGAGTCCATGCGCTATTCGACAACCAGTTCAGGTTGAAGGATAGGGTCGAGGAGTCTGATCAGTAGTATTCGATTTCGTCAAAGTGTTCTTGGAGATTCTTTGCCCTACTGGACATCCAAACCACCAAATAGCCCGGAATTGTTCCTCTGGATGTGGATTACGGCATGATTGTTGTCGGGGGAGGCCCCGTGGGCAGCAGTGTCGCCAGTCTTGTCGCCGGGTTCATGAGGACCCTGGTTTTGGAAGAGCATGCAGAGATCGGTGCACCTGTGCAATGTGCTGGTTTGGTGTCTCCCAGGGTCGTCGCGATGACTGGCACTGATGACACTGTACTGAACAGGATAAGCGGTGGTGTCGTCCATTTTCCCAATGGCGTCTCGATTGAGCTAAATGGGAAGGAACCGAAGGCGGTCGTCGTGGACAGGAGAGCCTTTGACTTCAAATGTTATGAGAAAGCTCTTGATTCTGGCGCCGAGTTCATACTGGGTGCAAAGTATTGTTCATTCTCAAAGAACGCGGACTCAGTCAGCATAGAGTCAAGGGTGGAAAAGAACACGAGGATTCTGCACGCCAAGTTGCTTGTTGGCGCGGATGGATACAAGTCCTGCGTTGGAAGAGATGCCGGTATCGGCAAGCCTAGAGACTCGGTGAGGGGAATCCAAGTGGACATAGATCGAAGGCTGGATGACCAAAATCGTGTACATGTCTACTTAGGTCTGAAGCTTGCACCGGGATTCTTTGCATGGGTGATTCCGTGCGGGCATTTCACGCGGGTGGGTCTTTGCGTGAGCACTGGACATGACGCTCCGAGCAGATATCTACCGCCCTTTCTGGAGAAGGTAGGTCTAGCCGATGCGGAACGTCTGAACTCCATCTCGGGCATTATTCCGATCGGACCACCATCGAGCACCTACGCCGATCGCGTAATGGTGGTTGGTGACGCGGCCGCTCAGGCGAAACCGCTCAGTGGAGGAGGGTTGTATACCGGGATGGTCGCTTCTCAATGTGCCGCAAGAACCGCTATAGAAGCGTACGAGGCCAATGATTTCTCCATTCGCATGTTGTCCAAATATCAAGAGAGATGGAAGTCAGAGATTGGAAAGGAATTGGACAAGGGGTATAGGATAAGAAAGGTCTTCCTCAGACTCAATGACAACAAGATCAACGACATCGGCAGAATGATTGACAGACAGGATGTACTCGACATACTGTCTCAAGGAGACATAGATTATCCCAGCATGTTGGCTCCTAGCATACTAAGGTGCTTGCCCTCGCTTCTGAAGTTCTCTCCCCAGATCCTCGGTTCTCTTCTAGGAAGATGACTTCTACATTCATATGAAAAACATGAAATACCGGCAGTCTTCTGAGCTTGTTGGATGAAGCTGGCAAGGGTTCCAAAGAGCGGAGCTGAACCACTGAGAAAGAAGTTGTTCTCAATCGGCGCCGCGAGGAAGGATTTCAGCATCTATGAGAACAACGACGAGATCTTCATTCCAATCAAGGAGAACATAGCTGACGGGGTTTCCAGGGAATACGGTCTTGAGATCGTAGAGGGTTCGTGCGAGGAGCAGATCTGGCGCAGGTCACCGTATGATCGAATCGTGGAAGAAATCGCCATAGATTGTTCTCTCAAGCCTCATCTGCCGAGGAAATGGGAAATGTTCGGGAACGTCCTAGTCCTTCGAATACCTGCTGGATTGAAGGATATGGAAAGCGAGATTGCAGGCAAGTACGCAGAGGTTCTAGGGGCCAAGACCGTATGTGAAGAGGCGGGCATAATCACCGGAGACTATCGCTCTCCGAACTTGCGGGTCCTCTATGGCAGTGACACCGAGACGATCCATTTGGAGAACGGGATATACTACAAGTTCGATGTCGCCAAGATAATGTTCTCATCGGGGAACGTCAAAGAGCGAGGAAGGATGGGGGAACTCGATTGTAGGGGACAAACGGTCGTCGACATGTTTGCTGGAATCGGATACTTCACTTTGCCTATCGCTGTCCGCGCTGGGGCCAGAAAGGTGATTGCGTGCGAAATCAATCCACTTGCCCACAGGTATCTTCAAGAGAACACAGAGATCAATCACGTTGAAGGCACTGTGGTCCCCTTCCACGGGGACAACCGTGACCTTCCGGGAGAACGATTCGCTGACAGAATCGTAATGGGATATGTCGGCACGACGGAGAAGTTCCTCGACAATGCCGTCAGAATGGCTCGTCCTGGGTGTGTGATTCACTATCACGAGACGTGTCCGATCAACCTGCTTCCCGACCGACCGTTGGCTAGAGTCGCCAGGGCGGCGGCTGGAAGAAAGCATGAGACGATTGGAATTAGGGAAGTGAAGTCATACGCTCCCTCGACATCTCATGTGGTCGTAGATTTCAGGATCCTTGATTGATATTGCCTATTCCTTCCTATCGATACGTTCAATGGAGCCACTTGCTTGTATCAGCAGTTGTAGGGATTCGTGATACTCCTCACCTTCGCTCTGTAGGAACTTTGAAACGAAGGTTGAAAGATAGGATCCGAAATCCATCTCCTCCTTGGTGAACTGCCACGATTTCCCTTCTGATTCTCCGACCGCAACTAAGAATCCATACGATACCGCCCGGAGTCTGTGCTCCCTTTGTCTTTCCTTGTCGATCAGTCTGGCGACAGAGCTTCTCCCTTCTGTCTTGTAGAGTCTTGCCAATCTGTCAGCGAATCTCCCAACTTCCCCCAGTCCTGTGTATTCAGGAAGTGATGAGTGGATTCCTCTCGCTGCCTCCAGCCTCCTAGCTTCTTGGATGAGCTGTGATGGGCTGAGTCCAGAATTCTCTCGAAGGAGACTTGAGACAACAGGTGGTGAAGCAATCGCAGACAGCATCTCTTCTCCATGTTCTTCCCATAGATCAGATATGATCTTTCCCGCTTGATCGGATGCCGAGACTATCGAGAATCTAGAAGAAGAAAGCAATTTCGAAAGAACGATCTTCTCTGTCTCGCTTCCTCGGATCTGCTCGACAAACGCGGTCCTGTCGCTCCCATAGCACTTGCTTCCAGCTACGAATATCTCTTCTCCAGAGCTCTTGAGTCCGACCAACTTCTCCTTCACAAATCTATCCACGAAAGTCGTATCATCAATCTTGCCCTCGAAATACTCGGTTCTGAGATTGGAGCTCAACTGATGGGAATCCTTTATGTGACACCTCGAGCACTTTGACTTACATTCGAGGTCGTACTTCACTTCGACTTCGAAGTCGTCAGTGGGATCTCTGGCCGCTATCCTGCTCGCGAGATGATGGATTAGATTCCCATCCGATAGGCAATCCTGACATGCCGAGACAACGATATTCGGCGATTTCCAGATGATCCTCAGTGCGACTCTAGACTCTGGGTGAGGGCAGTTGTAGAAGCGATCGAATCTGTAAGGGGAGGTTTCAATCATCTCTTTGACGTAGACCTCAGGCGCACTCGGACCTTCGGAGGAGCAAGAGAATCCCTCGGTGGACGAATACAGATGGAGGTCTCTTCTCTTCGCAATGTCCCAGAATGCTAGCAATCTAAGATCCGGATCATCGAAGTACTCGACGCCTATGAGCTTCTCTCTGTCGACCTTTCCTCGAACAGCGTAGGAGACCTCCCCGATTGGAAGACTCATCACACCGAGGTATGGGATTTTGCCAGCCGCGGAAAGCGATATCGTCGCCGCGTATGCCCTGACAAGCTGGTCCCCCCAATTTGCCAGGGAGAGCAACTTCTCCGGATCGTCTTTGAACCTCCGCACCCCTTCCATCTTGCTCAATAAACCCTCAAAATCGCATTTCCTGCACGGTTCCTGGCAAACTGGCATAAGGATTGAAGGATTCTCCGCCAACTTTCTTGCTTTGTCGAGCAACTCCTTCTCCAAGTTCTTTGGCGTCGTTTTCGTTCCTCTCATCCTCACGCGAGGTGTCATGCCGCTCCTTAGGAACAAGGTATCGATAAAAAGGTTTTGATTCAATCCTTTAGGTCCACAAAAGAATATAACCAGGAATGCGGTTCATTAGACTCAGAGGGATGCGGTGTCAGAAGAGGAGTCTTATGCAAAAGGCTACCTCAAAGGTTACGGTGAGGGTCTCAAAGAGGCATGGGACGAGCTCATCGCTTTGACGCTGAAGGGCTATACCGCCCGCGAGATTCAGGTTCTGGCAAAGAGCAACCGGACCTCGATCGACTCAAAGGTGCAGGCAAAGAGAAGGAGGATATCCGGCGAACTAGGGTTGGACTTGATCGAAGATACTGACACTGCTTCATCGATCCCCTCGAAGCTGTCATCCGGCGGCACCTATCTGATCAAGGATGGGGGCCTGGACACGATATTTGGATTGTTCAGCAAGATGCTTCAGAAGGGAGCGAGAGGTCTCTGTATATTGAGAACGCATCCTTCGATGGTCAGGAAGAAATACGGCGTCGATTGTGAAATGGTTTGGTTGACCAAAGCAGAGGTAGCATCAACTCCTGACCGCGAGGGCAAGTTGGCCGGGGAATACCTATCTCCAACGGAGCTGCCCCGGTTGTCAACACTCATCAAGAAGTTCTTGACCGAGAACAAAGACACGATAGTTCTACTTGAGGGACTGGAGTATTTGATCACCCAGAACGATTTCAAGTCGGTTCTGAAGTTTCTGCAAATGCTCAAGGACCAGGTCACCCTTGCTGAATCCATTCTCCTGATGCCTATTGACCCATCCGCTCTGGACGAAAAGGACTTGAAATTGCTCGAAATAGAAATATGCGAACCAATCTAGTCCGATCGAGATGGTCGGGCTCAAGGCACTGGTAGGACCGCCAAGAAATCAAGACGGTTGAGCGGTCTATTCCATCAACCCGATCCCTACTTGCTCAAGTATATCTCTATCGACGATACGTTGGCCGTGTTGCCACTCTCTCCAGTCAGAGTCTCGGTCTGGATCTTTATATCCTTCACGACAGCATTGTGAATGAATCTGTGTCTGACTATCTCAGCGATATCTACTGCTTTGCTGATTGCTCTCCCCCTCGCTTTGATGACAACATCCGGCGAGCCGCTGTTAAATTGCGTCACGACTGCAAGCACGTAGTTCATTGTAGGTTTCTTACCAACATACACTGTGTTTTCGTCTGCCAATG
>JAJRAG010000212.1 GCA_028682925.1 Methanomassiliicoccales archaeon | reverse complement strand
GGAGTGCATGTATCCCATCCCGTCCTGCCACATGTGGTCCTCGGTCCAGTTCCACATGTGCCCGTTATCGCCCATATGACTCCCGCCGTTGTCATCCATGCCCATACCGCCGCTCCCCGACATTCCTCCGAAACCGGAAGCTACGGTCGCGAACATGGAAACGATCATGACCCCGACGAGCGAGGGCGCAATTACACCTGCGTACTTGAAATGCATTTTGTCACTAGGCGGACGCAGTAAGCGTTCTACTTAAGCACTTTATGGTTCAAGTCTCGAACTGAGTTGAACATCAGTCGAACAAAGGGAGATTGCGTCGGTCTCTTTTCACCGCCATCGTAGTACTGGTTCACGACAGGTGGGCTCGAAGAGAAGTGTTTAATAATGACACCCTAGATTGTCGACCGGGAATAACATGACTCCTTTGAACCTGTTCCTAACATCGTGCTTTGCGGGCTTCTCCGTGATCCTCTTTATCGTGTCGGTAGTTGCCTACAGACGATATCGCGAGACGAGGCTCGGGATTGTCGCCGCGGCCTTCTTCATCTTCGTGGCGATGTCTGTGCTAGCCCTGATTTCTGGTTTCTTGTCGATGTCCGAGTTCGAGATGAGTTCGACTATGGTTGCACTGAGCATCGGGATTCTCCTGTGTCTTTACCTCGCCATATTGAAGAGATGAGGCGCGATGGACGAGGTCCTCAGTCTGGAAAGCCGCAGGAAGATCTACGAGTTCGTCGTCATGAATCCGGGAACATATCTCAGGGAGATGGAACGGTCCCTGGACATGCAGCCCGGGCTCCTTTCATATCACTTGGATCACCTCGAGAGCAAACAGCTGCTGAGGATCGAGGACGACGGATACAGAAAGAGGTATTTCGCCTCAACGGATTTCAGACTGAAGGACCGAAGAACCATATCGCTTCTCAGGCTCGAGTCCCCGAGAAGGATCCTGATGCACCTTCTCGTGAACGGCTCGACACCTTTCAAGGACCTTCAGGAATCGGTCGGCGTTTCGAAGTCCACTCTGTCGTACAATCTAAAGAAGCTGACGAAAGCAGGGATCGTCCTGGTGGAGAGGAACGAGCGGGAGATGATCTATCGCGTGGAAGACCGGGACGAAGTGGCGGACATCCTTGTGGTGCTTCAAGGCAGTCTGCAGAATGACGCCGTGGACAGATTCGTCGACATCTGGAGAAAGCTGAGCAGGTGAACAAAGCCACTCCAGAGTCTCAAGGAAAACAACTATTATAATATGGGATTGTGATTATCTGAAAAGGGATTGTTTCCCGAGAGGGGAGGAAAGATGAGGGAGAACTATCGGGCATTGAAGGCATTTGGCATCATAATCGTTGTCGCACTGTTGTCTTCTTCGTTCTTAGGCTGTGTGGGATCGCAATCGTCGGTCGACTCGATCAAGAAGCGGGGGACTCTTATTGTTGGCACATCCGGAGGATTCCCGCCTTTTGAATCGGTCAACGAGACCACCCAGGCGCTTGAAGGACTGGACATTGACTTGGCAGAGAAAATCGCGGACGCTTTGGACGTCCAGCTTGATGTGAGGAACTTCCAGGACTTTGCGGCACTCATTGGCTCTGTGAAGACTGGCCAGGTTGACATGGTGTTAGCTGGCATGTCGATCACGACCGACCGCAACAAGTCCGTCACATTCTCGATCCCTTACTTCAAGGCAGACCAGGCGATAGTGGTGAGATCCGATCGAACGGACATCAGCTCACCGTCAGATCTTGCGGGCAAGAAGATCTCAGTGAATCAGGGGACGACAGGTGACTTTTGGGTCGGCGACAATCTTGTCGCTACCGGAATGATCACAGCCAATGATGTCCATAAGTTCGGGTACGCTTCTGACGCTCTCCTTGAGTTGGTCTCCAACAGAGTAGACGCTCTAGTGATTGACTCGCCGGTCGCTGCAGCATATGTAGCCAACCATGCCGGCATCAAGATCGTCTACACTATCGTGACGAACGAATACTACGGCATCGCAATGAACAAGAACTCAGTAGAGCTGATTCAGTTCGTAAACGATCTGCTGGCGCAGATGGAAGCCTCGGGCGAGATGCAGCAATTGGTGTCCAAGTGGTTCTGAGGGCCAAGCGACAAACTCTTTACCTTTCCCTATTTGAAGAAGCGAGCGTTGAGGGAACGATTGCATGGCATTGGACATAATCACCAACAATTTAGGTTTCTTTTGGAAGGGTGCCCTCCTCACTTTGGAAATTAGTCTCTGTGCTATTGCGATAGGGTTTGCACTTGGTATTCTGATGGGACTAGGCAGGATATCTAGAATTCTTCCGATCAGGCTTATCTCCACTGGCTATGTCGAGGCTCTTCGGGGAACACCACTACTTATCCAGATATTCATAATATACTTCGGGTTGCCTTCGGTCGGACTAGTCCTAGATCCACTTGTATCTGGCATACTGGCGGTCGGATTGAACAGCGCCGCTTATCAGGCAGAGATCATCAGAGGCGGGATACAATCGGTGCCGAAGGGGCAGCTGGAGGCTGCCAGGTCCATCGGTATGACCTACACTCAGTCGATGCGCCACGTCATCCTTCCGCAAGCATTGAGATTGATAATCCCTCCGATGACGAACGAATTCATAATACTGATAAAGGACTCATCTTTAGTGAGTGCGATAGGAATATGGGAATTGACACTGGTAGGCAAGGAACTGAACGCAAAATACTTCGAGCCCTTCACGGTCTTCATCTTCATCGCAATCGTGTACTTCATAATGACGTACGCGACCTCGAAGATAATGCGAAGGGTGGAGAAGAAGTTCAGGATTCCGGGATACGGGGCAGAGGCTTAATCGAGGCCGTCGACATACACAAATCGTTCGATGATGTCGAGGTCTTGAAGGGCATCAATCTGAAAGTCTACAAGGGAGAGGTAGTCGTCGTGATCGGCCCCTCCGGAAGCGGGAAGAGCACATTCCTGCGCTGCCTGAATCGATTGACTGAACCGACAAAGGGAGACGTGTACTTCGAAGGGGTAAGGATCACAGACCCTAAGATGGACATGAACAAGATACGGTCCGAGATCGCGATGGTTTTCCAGAGCTTCAATCTCTTTCTTCACCTGACCGCGAAGAAGAACATCATGCTCGCTTTGACGAAGGTTAAAGGAATGGAGGTAGAAGAGGCCGAGAAGAGAGCACGAGCGGCGCTGGATCGCGTGGGCTTGCTGAACAAGGCGGACAGCTTTCCAGGCCAGCTATCGGGGGGACAGCAACAGAGGGTCGCGATTGGAAGGGCGGTTGCTATGAATCCTAAGCTGATCATGTTCGATGAACCGACGTCCGCCCTTGACCCGGAACTCATTGGCGAAGTGCTCGATGTAATGAAGTCTCTTGCAAGTGGAGGAATGACCATGATTGTCGTCACGCATGAGATGGGATTCGCAAGGGAGGTCTCGGATCGCGTCGTCTTCATGGACCACGGCATCATTCTCGAGGAAGGCGCTCCGGCGGAAATCTTCACGAATCCTACGCACGAAAGGACCAAGACATTCTTGAGGCGATTGTTCAAAGAGTGAGCATTGGTCCGGGGTGAGTGACACCCAGCAGGATTGATTGTGATTGGCGCAAGCTACTTAATCGGGGCGTGAGACTTTATGACAAGGTTTAAGTACAACACTCCTAATACAAGGGAACGATGGAGCAGACTGTCCTGACTACTGGTTTGAGTTCTGTGTCGGTCAGCGTGCAGCTTCTGGTCGTTTTGGTCGTTCGTTAGGGGAGACCTTCTTTTTTGGAGGGAGCTCCCCGATGATTGTGTGTGAGGAATGTGAATGAGAGGCTCTGAGATTCTCATCAATGTCCTGCGCGACGAGGGCGTGAATGTCGTCTTCGGCTATCCAGGTGGAGCTATGCTCCCCCTATATGACGAGCTGAGAGACTCCGATGTTAGGAACATCCTCGTTCGACACGAGCAATGCGCTGCCCACATGGCCGACGGGTTCGCCAGGGTACTGAAGAGACCGGGCGTATGCATGGCGACCTCTGGTGCTGGTGCGACGAACCTCGTTACGGGCATCGCAACAGCGTTCCTCGACTCTTCTCCGGTCATCGCTCTTACAGGTCAGGTTCCTACTGGCATTATTGGGAACGATGCGTTCCAAGAGGCGGACATCTTCAGCCTCATGATGC
>JAJRAG010000211.1 GCA_028682925.1 Methanomassiliicoccales archaeon | reverse complement strand
TTCATTGAGAGGAGGACTCGAGATAGAGCACGTCGGTCCGAGAACAGGTGATATCAGGCACAGCGTCGCCGATGTCAAGCAGGCGACGGAAATCCTGGGTCTTCGACCTGAGATATCGATCGAGGACGGATTGGCATCATTCTTCTGAGAAATCGATCCTATTGTCTGGAAGGTCTCAATTGCCTTCGACCGTCAATATCGGAAGCTCAACCACAAACCTTGCCCCTTTTGTGTGGTCTCCTTTGACCCTATCCTCTACCCAGACCCTGCCGTGATATCTGTCGGTAAGGGTCTTGACTATCGTAAGTCCGAGACCAGAACTCTTAGGAGCTCTGACAGATGCACTCGAGTATCTTCTCTCGAAAACACGTAGCTTGTTCTCGTCCGACACTCCGGCCCCCTCGTCCTCTATCTCGATCCTGCATGTCCCCGCTTTCTCGTCAACCGATCCGCTCACCTTGACACAATTCGGAGCTCCGTGCTTGACCGCATTCGTAAGTATGTTCATGTACAGATGCGTGAGCGCCTTGTTCGCACTGACGTGGACAGTCGATAGAGCCTGCACGCTCTCCGGTTCGACCTCGATCTCGGCATCTCCGAATCTCTCCTTGGTGATCTCTACAGCATCTTCAAGCTGTTCCAACAGATTCATCGATTCGAGCCGGGCATCCTGCTCCTCGATGGTCTTGATGAGGAGGCGGAAGTCTGAGAGGGAGTTCTCCATTTTCACAAGCGAAGCGTCTGCCTTCTTGAGATATCTCGTAAGTACGTCAGGCTTTCCGACGCTCTCGCCCGCAAGGGTAACGTATGAAGCGACAGGAATCAGATAGTTCTCCATGTCATGGAGTATTATGTCGTTGTACAGTTCGACGATGCTTGAGTATTTCTTGAGACTTTCGTAAAGCCGAGAGTTCTCCAATGGATAACCCACGAGGATGGACGCGGTCTCGAGGGTCGTCAAATCATTTGGACTCATGTCTAGGATCGCGTCCGAGTACATCATGACGACTCCGACCGTCTTCGTGTGTCCCCTCAGTGGTTGGAACATCGCCGACCCGATATTCGGTATCAGGCCAGCAAGTCGCGGTTCTTTGCTCCCTTCCTTGATGAATAGTGCATGTCCATTCGATATCACAGTTTCCCGGAAATCATCGGGGAAACTACTCAGGTCGTTCACCTCAAGATTGGGATTCTCCACGTTGATCCCTACGATTCTCTCCACCGTGCCGTTGTTGTCGTTGACAAGGAATGCCAAGCCTTTCGTGAAGCCGAAGAACTTGACCATCATCTCTAGCGCTGCATTGATCATGATCCTAGAGTCAAAGGAGATCGAAGCGATCAGGCCGAGTTGGTTGAGCACTTCGAGGATTCTGTTGCGGTCCTTTAGTTCCTCTTCGAGGCTGACCATCTCAGTGATGTCTTGTCCTATTCCAATAAAGCCAATGACCTCATCATTCTCATCGGTCAGAGTATTGACGCTCCAAGCTACGCTTATGCGTCTACCATCCTTTGTTGTGAAAGGGGTCATTCTATTGACGATCTCTCCAAAGATGTCCTTCCGCTGAGCCTTCGCTGAATAATCGATGAAATCCTGGCGTCCTTCAGGCGGGAAGAGCAGACCAAATGCGTTTCTTCCAAGAACATCTTCTTTCCTGTATCCAAGGACAGACTCCGATCCACCATTGAATAGAATCACGCCACCCTGCAGGTCCATACCTATGATTATGCTTGAGGCGCTTTCCACCAGTCTCTCGAATCTACGCTTCTCCGCTTCGGCCGCTCTCCTCAACATCATGAAATCGGTAAGGTCCGTAATTATCCCTTGAACCCAAGGCTTGCCGTCGTCGTCGGTGAAGTAGTTTGCATGGATTTCGCAAGTTCTAGGCTCTCCTTTCTTTGTCATGAGCTCGATGACGTACTTTGCAGGTGTTTGTTCCCCTTTGATCCTACTGTCAAAACGCTCAGCGGCGTTCGCCTTCGACTCGGGACCAATGAAGTCCTGGAATGGATGACCAATCAGTTCGTCCATTCTGTATCCCAAGATTCTTTCGATGACCGGATTGACGTAAGCGATCTTCCCATCGGAGTTCAGTAAATAAATGATATCTTGCGTGTTCTCCACAAGCGATTTGAAATCGAGACGCTTCATTATCCGATCCGCCCCTTCCCAAGTTCGGTCTATCAGAACTCAATTACTCTAATCAATGATTCATAAATATTACGAGTTGATTCTCGAGAATGATTTCATTGATTTGGTAGATGGTCTCTTAAATATATTTAGAGAATAATAAAAAAAAATGGGGGAGGGGAGGGATTTTTCAAGATGCATTGGTGAATTTCGGTTTTTCAATTCTCAGACGGTAGCCATCGGTCGTACATCAGTCGCAGTAGTGGTCATGTCGATGTCATAATTGTAGTCTTCAATCGTTCCGTCAATCATCTCAAGCTTCGCTCGAATCTTGTTACGCTCGAATATGATCTGCGCGTTCTTCACCCTTGATTTGTACATGCTGATTCTCTTTCCCGCCTGCGTGAGTTTTCTCTCACTGCAGAATAGAAGCCCCGCAGCTTCCAGAATGTTGATTTTGCGGTAGCATGCCGCGATCGGTATGCTCAAGTTGTCGCTGAGCTCGAACGCGCTTCTCGGCTTTCCCATCGTAGCGAGTAGGATTTTAGCGGAGTATTCTTCCGTCAAAAGCCTCGATGTTTCGAGTGCGTGCATGTTATCCTCGGAGACAAAGCAGCGGTCGTACCCTATTTAAATTATCTCGATTGATTATCACTTTTGATTCTTCTAAATCTCTATGTCCAGACGTCGAAAAACTCTTGAGAATATGAGCATATTCTCGGTATCAATAATTGAGAATCGCCTGAAGGATTGCAGTCACAGAACGATGCGATGAGGATCACAAGAACCGTGATGACAAGACGCGGATGCGAATGTGGACAGACAAAGTTTCATATATTCAACTTCTCCATCTATTCCACTGGGAGTAGCTCCCTTACGGAGGAAAAGAGAATGTCCTGCGGAAGATGCGGACCGAAGACGAAGGTGAAGACGATGCCGACAAAGAAGAAGGCGACAAAGAAAAAGAAGAAGTAAGGGTCCGGTTATCGGCCCACCGGGGCCGGAATAGCTGGAACCAAGAGATTCGCAGATGGTGATTCACTGTCTGAGCCTTTCCAAATCGGTTCATCGTCTGCCAAATTGTCTACGCTCTTACCTTCGCCGAATGCGTTTGACTTTTTCTGTAAATTGGATGGGAATCCTACTCGACTCCGACTCGTGAGCTGGAAGAATCTCTGAGACTCCTTGCTGTCACCTCAGGATCAATGGTCCATTCAAGTTTTATAATAATATGTCGTGAATTAATATTCCTATCCCTTCCGCTCGAATCTGAATGGCCTCAGGATTCTCTTCCATCCTGACTCCATCCTTTCCTGAAGTCTTGAAAGGTCCAGACCTGCAACAAACACTCCGATGAGGGTTCCGAAGACAGCCCCCGAGACGACATCGAAGGGGAAGTGCACGCCGATGTAGACTCTGCTAAGACCGACGAAGATCGCGAGTAGAATGAGAGGGAACAGAAGCTTCTTATTCCGCATTCCGAGGACCGCGGCTGCAGCAAAACTTCCTTCCGTGTGTCCCGAAGGGAACGAGGGATCGGAGGGATTGTAGATCGCGAAAGTGTCGGAGAAGACGTCGAAGGGTCTAGGTCTGTCAATGATGTACTTCATGCTTCCGCCCAAGGCGATGTGAATGGCTATCGCTACCAGCAGATATGTTGCGAGTGTTCTTCTTCCGCAAACCCATAGTACGAATATCACGACGAACCAGAAAGTGAACGATCCCAGTTCTGTCAGAATCCTGAAGAACGAATCGAATGTCGGATTCCAGTAATCATTGATTTTCAAGAACAGCGCCTCGTCCGCTGAGACAAAGCTCTTGTCCATCAGCAATAATGGGAAGATGACTACTGTGACTGCAAGGAGAAGGAGAATCATCTGGGTTCTGTTCATCTTCAATGAGGAAGCACCTTAACCCGTATCTTCTCTTGGGGCTTAATTCAATTCGTCAGCTGTTCCAATCAGAAAGTGTTTAAGCTATGTCCACGAATATTGAGTGGTGTTCGAGAGAGTATTGCTCCCAATTGATTTCTCCGACCAATCGCTAATGATGTTCGATTGCATCGCAGAGCTCAGACAATTCGGTTCCGAGGAAGTCATCCTACTTCATGTTACACAGAAGGACGGGAAGTTGACGAATGAACAGACGAAGATCATCGACGATTTGACCGGGAAGTTAGAGGCCCAGGGGTTCAGGACCCGTTTCTTGAAGAAGGAGGGCGACCCTGTCTCGGTCGTCGTTGAAGTCGCCAAGAAGGAGGACGTCACACTGCTGACGATGGCATCGAGTGGGAAGGGTAGAGCACATGAATTCCTCCTAGGTAGTACTTCGTTCGGAGTGATTAGAAGAATCTCGAAACCGATTCTGCTCAACAAGTTCGAGGTGATTGAGAAGGGAGGGAACAGAACGGTAAGGCGCGCCTGTGAGTTTCTTTTCCGAACAGCTCTGGTTCCGATCGATCTCTCAATTTGCACGGAAAAGATGAAGGATACCCTGGACCACTTGTCGAGGAAGGGCCTGAAGAATGTCGTCCTGCTTCATGTGATCGAGTCGACTAAGTATGGTGTCAAGGACGACAAACGTTTCGCAGAAGTCAAGGCGAGAATGGACGATCTCAAGAAGAGCCTTCAATCCAAGGATTTCGTTGTCTCGACACATGTGCACTACGGCACACCCCTATACAATATCTTGGAAGTATCAAGAGAGGTCGATGCGTCATTGATCATCATAGGGCGAAGTGGGAAGAGCTTCCTCAAGGGACTCGCCCTCGGAAGCACCTCGGAAGAGGTTATCCGAAGAGCTACCGTGCCATTGCTGGTCGTTTCCTGCTAATTTCGATCCGCATGTCCATCTCTATTCGGAGATTGTTTAAGTATCGACCGAACGTTACAATTGTCGATGGGGAGAAAGCAGTTTGAGATTGCCCTCTCCTGGGCGGCGGTCATATCGCTTTTCCTCGCGACCGAGTATGCAATATTCCGCATCAGTCTCTTCTGGACCATCATGGGATTCTGGGCGTTGTGCATCGCGGTACTGCCCGCGGTCATAGGGAGGGATATTGGCAACATCTTGCCTTTCGAGCTAATGTTTCTGATAGCTGTGCCATTCTATCTCTATTTCATCCCTCAGACGCTCGGGTGGAGCGACAGGTTCTACTACGACAATCTACTGAGGGCTTCGGAGGTCATCGCGACTTTCTTCATCGGGTTCGTGACCATGATGGATCTGCATGCGTACACGAGTTTCAGAACGAACAAGGTGTTCGCGATCGCCTTCACGGTCCTTCTGACGATGGCATTGAGCAACTTCTTTGCGATTGGAAATTTCTTGTCTGACCAGCTCTTCGGCACCAGCGTCGTTTCAAGCAACAGAGAATTGATGATGAACCTCATCTACAGCTTCTTTGGCGGAATCGCCATGGGCATAGTCCTGACATTCTATCTCAGACACATGCCGCTGGAGAGACTGAGGCGCTACAGCATCGGCAGGATAGGTGACAAGTGATGAATAGGGCGTGGTGGGAAAGATTTCTGTCCTACTTCTTCCAGGCTCTGTTATTGGTGATGTTCTTAGTCGGCTTGTTTGGCGGAGATCTGTATGCAGCCGGATCCGCTCTCTTCGGTTTCGGATTCGTCTCTATTCCATGGTTTCTGAAGAGGGAGAAGATCATGGTGATACCTTTCGAGCTGACCCTGTGGGTATTCATTGCGGTCTCTCTTCACACCGTTGGCGTTGTCGTGAAGCTGTACGATTCAATATGGTGGTGGGACAAGCTCACGCATTTCCTCTCGACGTCGGTCATAGCCGTATTTGGATTCATAGGGTTCGTAATCGTGGACAAGTATACGGAAACGATTAGTTTTCCACCAAAGTTCCTTCCTTTTTTCATCGTAGTCTTCGTTTCGTCGATGGGAGTCTTATGGGAGATCATTGAATTCATCCTCGATTCATCGTTGGGAACACACATGCAGTATTCGCTCAGTGATACCGCGACCGACCTGGTATCAGACACATTGGGAGGACTTGCGATTGCAGCGATCGGACCATTGTATCTCAGATATCGTTCGCTCGATTCGCTAATTCAGGAAATGGATGTTGAGAAGACGGCAAAGAGGCTGATTAGGAGGAGACAAAGAATCTGAGTTCTCCTGAGTAGCGTCTCGAATCATCTCTCTAATTGTCGATTTTATCATAGTCTTCTGCAGTCCTCTTGAGAATCTCGGTCACGAAATCGCGAATGGGACCAGAGAACTCTGGATGAGTAAGGGTGAGCTCGAAGTTCGTCTTCATCCATCCCAACTTGTCCCCAATGTCATATCTCGTCCCCTCAAACCAGTACCCGTAGATCTTCTCCTTCTTCCTGAGCATCCTCAACGCGTCGGTGAGCTGGATCTCCCCGTTTGTGCCAGGAGGGGTCCGGTCGATGCAGTCAAATATCCCTGGTGTCAGTATGTAGGTCCCGGTTATTCCCATGTTCGAGGGCGCCTTCTCTGGCTTTGGTTTCTCTACTAGGTCCTCGATTAGGTAGAGGCGTTCTCTGACGAGTCTGCCGTCGATGATACCGTAGTCGGAGATTTTCTTTTTCGCGACTGGCTCTACCGCCACAACAGTCGCTCCGACCTCCTCGTGCACGTTCATCAATTGCTTCACGACCGGGACCTTAGAAATGTTGATCGTGTCGCCAAGCATCACTGCGAAAGGCTCCTTTCCGATGTGATTCCTTGCGCAACGTATCGCATCCCCCAGACCTTTCGGCACCTTCTGCCTTATGTAATGGATATCGACCATGTCCCCTAACCGTCTGATCTCATCGAGCTCTCTTGACTTCTTATGCCTCTCGAGGATCGACTCTAGCTCCGGTGACTTGTCGAAATGGTCTTCGATTGCTCGCTTGCCAGCGCCAGTGACAATCATTATGTCTGTGATGCCAGCCGCTATTGCTTCTTCGACGACGTACTGAATCGTAGGCTTGTCAACGATCGGGAGCATCTCCTTCGGCTGGACCTTCGTCATTGGGAGGAATCTTATTCCGAGACCTGCAGCA
>JAJRAG010000210.1 GCA_028682925.1 Methanomassiliicoccales archaeon | reverse complement strand
ACATTGTCGCAAGCCAATAGTCTATCCGTCAAGTGACTGCCAATGAATCCTCCGCATCCCGTGATGAGGATTCTTCTCCCCTTGAGTTTCATTTGGTTCTCTCCACCTTCCCGGTGAGTGTTATCGCAAAGGCCCTTATCGCCCTTCCGCGGTGCGATATCGGGTTCTTCTCTTCTATTCCGATTTCGGCGAACGTCCGTGACTCGCCATCTGGTACGAATATCGGATCGAAGCCGAATCCTTGACTTCCCCTTTCTTCGGCGCTTATTCTTCCTTTCACCCCTTCCGTCACAATGATTTCCTTTCCGCCCCTGAGTAGGCAGCCGATGCAGCAGCTGAAATGAGCTTTGCGGTCATCGAGTCTGTCCATGAGCTTCAGAATGCCCTTGCATCCCAGAGTCTTGAAGGCATACGAGGAATAGACCCCGGGAAATCCTCCAAGCGAATCGATAAAAAGTCCGGAGTCGTCAATCATGACGTCCCTAATCTTCCTTCTCTTGAGATCCTTTAAGCAGTATCGTACGACTTCCTCGAGAGTCTCCGCCTGGATTTCCTCACAGTCCTCGCTGGACTTGGTCACCTCAATTCCCAGACTGGAGAGCTCGTGTCTGAACTCTCTCAGCTTGCCAGGATTGGAGGTCATGAGCGAGAGACTAATCATGTGTATCTCCCCCTGCCCTCTATGTCTTCAACTCTCTTCAACACCTCATCTGCCTTGTCGAAATGCATCCTGTAAGAATCGAGAACGGTTTGGAAAGAGTCGAAGATCTCCGAATGCGCAGACAGGAAAGCCTCTTTTATAAGGTGCAGATCAACGCCCATCTCCTCGATTTCTGCGTTCCTTCCCCCAAGGGATAGATCAATGAGCCAGATACTGCCGTCGCGGATTATCATGTTAGAAGTGGTAAGATCACCATGGACGATTCCGTTTCTGTGGAGCATCGCGGTCAGCCTTCCAATCTCTCTGCAAATGGCCTCGATCGAGGTGGGGCTGTTCAATGCGAGGACATCCTTCACTCTTTCCCCTCGTATCTCTTCCATGACGATCTCAGCTTTCTCCAGGTCAATGTCATAGATAATCGGAGTGGGTACACCACAGCGCCTGGCATCCTGGATTAGGCGGGCTTCGTTCTTGGTCCTTGAAGTCCTCAAGGTCAGGTCGAGCTGCGCGTGTCTGTATCTCTTTGGTACCCTGCTTTTCACTATTACTCTTCGTCCCATCCAAGTACCGATTCTTATCTCCGCCTCAGCACCTCTCCTGACGATTTCCACGAGGCAAAAAGCTTTGTCCGGACTAAATAACTTTCTCATTGGGATAGAATCTGGTCAAGAAAATCATCATGTGCCTCGACTGATCAGACAGATGCGCTGAAGAACGATTCTATCGAGTCGCTCAATCCGTTCGTTCCAATTGCCTGAAAATCCTTCGGGAAAGCGGATTTTGTAATCGGCAGGAAGTATCTATCGTCCATCATCACTATTACAGCGCGATCATGTTCGCTTCGTATCGCTCTTCCAGCCGCCTGGAGCACCTTCGAGATCGTAGGGTAGACATTGACGTAGAGGTGCGCTTTCTTCCGTCCGAATCTTCTTTCCATCCGCTGCTTCATCACCTCTGCCATGGGTGAAGGAGGGCTCACTGGGAAACCCACGATTATCACAGTCGAGAGTATGTTGTTCTTGAAGTCTACACCTTCCGAAAAAGATCCATTTATCGCCGCCATCAGCAAAACGTTCTTCTCATCCTCAAGATTGGATAGAATCGCATTTCTCTCGTTCCTTCCATATTCTCTTCTCTCGATTATGATCCGTTTCGGAATTCGCAAGTCCTCCAGGAAGATTCTGGTCCTGGTCAAGAACTCATAGGATGGGAAGAATGCCGCCACGTTACCTGGAGCAGATGAGCAGATTTCCAGTATCCTCTTCGAGATACTATCATAAGTGCCATCAGACCTTGTTCTGTATCTCGATGAGACGCCTCCAACAGAAAGCAAGAGCCTATTCTTGTCAGGGAATGGAGATGTGTAATGGTGACATGCGTATCTCGTTCTCAGACCGAGGAGGTCGGCGAACATTTCTGGGGGATGGAGCGTCGCGCTCATGATTAATCCGCATCTGACATCTTCAAAAACCGGACTTGAAATCAATGCCGGTTCCACCAATCTCGAGATTATCCTCTTCGTTCTCTTGTCACAAAACCTTACGCTAGCATCACCGAACCTGCTCCAGATCTCAAGGAAGTCGATCAGCTCCCTGTTCTTGGCATATTCGTGACAATCCAGGGTGCGGGTAAGTTCCTCTGCAAGTCCCCCTAGGTCGATGCCGCAGGAAGACGTGAGCCTTTCGTCCAAGTCCTTCGAGGAGAGATAGACCTCCTCATTTGGCCCCGAGGTCAGCTCTTTGAGAGTTGACATCAGTTCGGAGAGGTCACCCGAGAAGCTCTTCATCGAAGGGGACTGCATTCCGCTTCGAACGATCGCCTCGGTGAGCACCCCAGTATTGTTCTCCATTATCCTTCCAGGCAGGTTGTGTCCCTCGTCCACTATCAGGATAGTCTCGGACGCACGGCGATCTGTCCGGTCTATGAGGGACGACTCGACATTTCCGAACACTTGATTGTAATCACAAATGATGATGTCAGCAGTCTTCAGAGATGATATCGCGGCAATGTGCGGACAGCAACCTGCCTTGAGACAAGTCCTTATGGATTCCTGAAAGTGAAGGGGACGCTGGAGGATCCGCTCGGATGCTTCCTTTGTCTTCCCTTGGAGGAAATAACAATCGTCGGACTCTACGCAGGGCACTCTTCCCTGCCTTTTTCTGGATAGACACATGTCCTCTCTGCTTATCAGATCCACGACGCCTATCTTTCTCTTTTTCCAGATTCTTTTCAGCTCCTCGATCGCGATGCTGTGCTGGGACTGTCTTGAGGTCAGGAAGAAGATGAATCCTCCTTCATGCAGTGTCGTTTCCAGAGCTGCTGAAAGAGAGACGGCCGTCTTCCCCAGTCCAGTCGGGGCGTGCGCAAGAAGGTGGATTCTATTCGCGATACACTCTCTTGCGTCTCCCAGGAACTGGTCCTGACCGTTTCTTATTGTGTCGTGAGGGAAGAGACTCGAGGTATCGACAGAAGGGAATCGCAATTGGCACCCTGAAGCTTCCATGACCACGCAATCTCAATGCATTCGAGCCATACTTTTTCATTAATGGTAATATAACCGGACGGGAGAAAGGAACTTAAGTACGCCACCAGATGCCCCTCTATAGCCATGGTCGAGAATGGTGGGAAGAGCAAAGTCGGGCAGCGTTCTGCCGTCATAGCAGGGCTCCTGTTACTCGCTACTCTGGTAGGCTATATCGCGCGCGCCAACATCTCGGTCGCATTGCCGTTCGTTGCTGAAGACTTCGCTTGGAATTCTCAGCAGCTTGGTGAGCTCGGAGGCATTCTTCTGGGGATATTTCTCATCGGATATGGCTTCTCGAATGTTCTGATTAGTCCGCTTGTGGATGTCTTCGGTCCCAGGAAGAGTCTGATGGCCGCGATCTTCGCCTGGTCCCTTTTCACATTCCTGACTGGAATTCTTGGAGTTTTCTACTGGATGTTCATAGTCTCCCGGCTATTCGTCGGACTCTCCCAAGGCATACTCTTCCCTAGTGCCAGCAAGGTGACACAAGCCTGGTTCCCACCCTCGGCGAGATCCAGGATTAATTCTCTCTATCTGCTCTCAGGGTTCCTATCGAACCTCATGATGCCGCTGCTACTGATACCTTTAATAATGGTCACTAACTGGGAGACCATGTTCTTCGTTGTGGCCGCCGTTGGTTTCTTGCTGCTCATTCCTATATGGAGGCTTCTGAGGGATACTCCTGAAGAGCGGTCGATATCCAGACCAAAGTTCGGTGTCCGCGCCCTTATGTCAGAGACCAGAAGGAATCTTAGCGAGGCGGTGAGAATCAGAGGTCTATGGATAATAACTTTTTCGTTCCTATTCACGAATCTAGCTTGGTGGGGACTCTCCCTCTGGCTTCCGACCTATCTCATCGAAGCAAGGGGGTTCTCAGTAGATCAGGTCGTTTGGGGCGCCTCCCTTCCCTATATCGGCGGCATCGCGGGTATGTTGATTGGCTCCTGGATCAGCGATAAGTCTGGTAGAAGGATCGAGACGGCAGCCGTTTTCGCAATCGTTTGCGCGTTTTTCCTCATCATGCTCGTCATGACGACCACGTTTGAATCAGTTCTGCTCGTTCTCGCAATGGTGTTCTTCTTCCTGGGGGTCATGGCACCGACCGCCTTCACACTCATTCAGGGAATCACGCCTCCAAGGCTAATGAGCAGTGCAACTGGAATCGTGAACGGTATTGCCAACGGAGGAGGGGTCATGGGTCCGTTGCTACTCGGGATGGCCGTAGCAATGACATCATCATACGATACCGGTCTCATTATCATGGCCGTTTTCCAAGTGCTCGCAGCGATGCTGTTGCTCTCTCTGATTGTCACTGGAAGGGCAAACCGCGTTACTACCTAGAAAGCCTTAATCTCGTGGGATTCAATCCTATTATCAGATATCTATGAAATACACCATAACGGGAGACAACCTGCAATTCGCCAACTTGGAGATTGCTCCGGGCGAGACCATCTACGCCGAAGCGGGAAGTATGACCTACATGACCGGCAATGTCTCTATGGACGCGAAGATGCGAGGAGGCCTCTTCAAAGGGGTCAAAAGGAAGCTGATGGGTGAATCCTTCTTCCTGACTCATTTTGGCGCAGAAGGAGGACCGGGAATCATAGCCTTCGCCGGCAGAGTGCCAGGTAAGATCATGGCTCTTGATCTTCGCGGAGGGAAGCAGTTCATTCTCCAGAAGGATTCGTTCCTGTGCGCTGAGGACCAGATCGACTTCGACATCGCTTTCCAGAAGAAGCTCGGAGCAGCTCTCTTCGGAGGAGAAGGACTGATCCTGCAACGCATCTGGGGAGAAGGGACCGTGTTCATAAACGGGTGCGGGGACTTTGTGGAACTGAACCTTCAGCCCGGTCAAATGGTCAAAGTCTCGACCTCTCACGCCATAGGGTGGGAGACGAGCGTCGAATATGATATCCAATCGGTTGGCGGGGTGACCACAGCTTTCTTCGGGGGCGAAGGATTGTTCGTCACGACGCTCAGAGGGCCTGGTCGCGTGATCCTGCAATCATTGACCTTGTCCAAACTTGCGAATTCACTAGTGCCCTTCCTGCCGAAGCAGGGCGGTTCGGGCTTGATAAGGATTGGTTGACATGATGTCCAAGATCGTTGCGGCATCGCTCGCGATCATTGTCATCATTGCGGCGCTTGCTCTCATCTTCCTTCTCCTGATCAGTCTGCCGTTTATCCTCGCCGCGATAGCGTTGATCGTGCTGATCATAATCGTTGTCATATTCCTGCTCTTTGTCGTCGGAGTACTGCTTGGTATACCATTCTACTTTCTGAAGAAGGGGCTTAGATCGGAACAAGGTAGATACGACCTGGAAGAAGTGAAATCGATCAAGGAGGACGAGAAGAAGTAGTTCGTTGAAGGCAAACATTATCATTTCCCTAGACCTTCTCCAGTGCGTGGAAAAGGTATCTTTCGAATGTGGCTCTATCGACGCTCTTCTTGCGGGAGGAGTGGAACCAGGTTGCATCACTCTGCTATACGGGGAGGCAGGCACTGGAAAAACGAACCTGTGTCTGGTACTAGCTCGCAACGTCGCGAGGAAAGGGCTGAAGGTCGCATACGTCGACTCCGAAGGGGTATCTCTCGAAAGACTGAGACAGATCTCGGGGGAGGACTTCGATATGCTTGTCAAGAACGTACTCCTCAGCGAGGTCCACAGCTTCGATGAACAAGAGAAGATGGTCGATAGGGCGATCAAGCTAGCGGAGGGCAATCCTGAGGTCGGTTTGATCGCCGTGGACTCAATGACGATGTACTACAGATTGACTAGTAGGGAGGAGGAAAGGTCGGAGAGAAAATCGATCGCCAATCAGACCGTTAAGCTCTTGGGCGTGGCGAGGAAGATGGGGATTCCAGTGGTAGTCACCTCTCAAGTCTATACGGACATCGACAAAGGGACATTCGAGGCCTTGGGTGGTCATGCTCTTCATCACAATGCCAAGTCAATCCTCAAGATCGAAAAGGTCTCACCAGGGAAACGTAGGATGGTGCTGATGAAACATCGCCATATAGCCGAAGGTAAGTCGGCCCTCTTCGACCTAACCAATGAGGGCATCTCCTGTCAAACCTGAGGATCCCTGGGCTACGTCGCCCTTCCTATCGCGAAATCCACGAGTGAGCCGAGGAGTTCCTTTTCCCTGCTTTTCTTCAAACACCTCAGGCAGCTCTTGGCCTTCTCTGCATAATCAAGCGCGATTCCTGTCGCATAATCCACGCTTCCAAGCTCCCTCAGAGCTTCTATCGCATGGGCTATCTGATCCTGCGTGGCGTTCTCATTTCCAAGCGCAGAGAGCAGCGCCTCCCCTCTCCTTTTGTTACCACGTTTTTCCAGTTGCTTCAGGGCATGGACGATTATTAGAGTGCGCTTTCCGTTTCTTATGTCGCTCCCAACTGGCTTTCCGAGGGTCTTCTCATCCCCCGTGATTCCCAAGACATCATCCCATATCTGGAACGCTATGCCGAGCAGGCGTCCATACTCTCTCATGTTCCTAATCTGAGATGCCGTGCCTTGAGCCACCGTCGCGCCGCCCTCCGCTGCGCAGGAGAATAGAACCGCTGTCTTTTTCTCGACCATTTCAAGGTATTCGTCGGGGCGTACTTTCTTCGCCGATTCAAAGTCAAAGTCCATCTGCTGCCCCTCTGCTATCAACCAGACGGTTCTGGAGGTGAGTTTGAGGAGTCGGTTGAGATTCACTGGCGAAGTCCTAGTCTCTGATATGACCTCGAACCCTCTTGCGAACATCGCGTCCCCGGCAATGATCGCCGTCGGGACGTCAAAAAGGACATGTACGGCAGGTCGTCCCCTCCTCACTGGATCCTGATCTATGACATCATCGTGGATAAGGGTGAAGTTGTGGATGATCTCCAGGGCGCATCCGAAAGGAATGGTTCTTTTCCCTTGCTTTCTGATGGCCTGCGCGACAACATAAGCTAGGACGGGTCTGAGCCTCTTGCCGCCAGCCTCCGGATAATGTCTGATCGCCTTCATTAGTTTCTCCGGTTTACCTTCTTCCAGATATGACATGAGGTGCTTGTCTATCACTTTCGCGATCTTCTGCATCTCCTTCTCTATGTCCATACTATCTCCTCATCTTGAAAATCAAGTGATCCAGTCCCTGAGCGCACCTGTGATTATGTAGTCTTTCTCACCTAGCTCGCTCACCGACTTGGAGCCTGTGAGGAACAACGCGGCCTTGAACTCCTCAAGCATCAGAACGAGCTTGTTCTCAACGCTCCTTGGCGATTCCAGGGCTTCTTTGAGCACCGATCTTGCAGTTCCTCCGCATCCAGCTCCCAGAACCATTCCCTTAGCTATCTGAACCCCGTTCGTGATACCTCCGCTTGCAATCAACGGCAGTCCGACGTTCGCCCAGATGACGGAAACTGGAGCCGGGATACCCCAGTCCCTGAACGTCTTTCCGATAGTGACGCCCCTTGGATCCCCGATCCTCTTCGATCTGTACATCTCGACAGCCGAGAAGCTCGTACCGCCAGTGCCAGAGACGTCTATGCCTCGTATTCCTGTACCTTTTAGCTTGAGTGCGACTTCGTTTGAGATCCCAGCTCCGGTCTCCTTCACTATGACCGGGAACTCTCTTGCGATTTCCCTAATCGCCTCCAGACATCCCTTTGCATTCGCATCACCTTCCGACTGGACTATCTCTTGAAGGAAGTTGAGATGAACTCCCAGTAGATCTGCATCGACCATGTCGAAGGCTTTCTTCAGCGATTCTT
>JAJRAG010000209.1 GCA_028682925.1 Methanomassiliicoccales archaeon | reverse complement strand
TTATCGCCGCTTCGATAATCACCTACCTAATACATTTCGCAATATACAACGATGCATATGACATCTACTTCTGGCTGATAATGAACACCGCCTTTGTTTTCATAAATGTGCTTATGGTGACATTGATAATCGAAGCGCTGCTCACGCTTAGGGACAAGCGCGCCAAGATGAAGAAGTTGAACATGGTGATTGGAGCTTTCTACAGCGAAGTTGGGAATGAGGTCATAAGACACATTTCTGGCCTTGACACGGAGGCGGTAAAGGTCCGAAAAGACCTTGCATGCAGGGTCGATTGGCCCGACAATGAATTTCTGGAGGCGGCCGAGCGAATCAAGAGCTATCAATTCAATATCGTCGCCCAAAGGAGCGACATGAGAGTCCTTCGAGATTACTTGATTCAGAAGAGGGACTTCCTTCTTGGGCTTCTGGAGAATCCGAATCTCCTTGAGCACGATGAGTTCACCGAGCTCCTCTGGGCAGTGTTCCACCTGACAGAGGAGTTGGCGGTCAGGAAGAATCTGATGACGACACCCGATTCAGACATCATCCACCTCGTCAACGACACGAAGAGAGCATACTCGCTACTGATACGGGAGTGGTTAAGCTACATGGAGCACCTGAAGAACGACTACCCGTATCTCTTCTCTCTGGCCGTTAGGATTAACCCATTCAACCCTGATGCCGTTCCTGAAGTCGAGTCATGATAGAGCCTGTCGCCATTCCGTCAAGCGTCGGGCTGCCTGGTCATTCGTGGCCCATCAGGCACCGCTGTCTCCAGAACGTGACAATTCGCGTACACCTTTGGCGGCCGTATCGGAACCATCGTCGACATACGCGACATGGAATCTACGCTGGAACCGTCTGAAAGCGAAGAGTACGGGTTTTCCAAGGGCAAGGGCGAAGACGACATTTCCAATGGAATGGACAATTCCGAAAGGAAGCCCTAGGGAGAAAACCGCGAGGAACTTCGCTGGATCAAGACCGTACAGCCATATCCAGCTGGAAAAGTCCAATAGTGTGTTGTACATCATGCCGAAGACTATGCCCAGAAGAGCGAGACCAACTGGCCCGATATGAGACATCCTCCTACCGATCAACCCGGAAAGAAGGCCTACAAGTCCCCATCCTGCCATCTGCCAGACAGTCCAGGGTCCCTGACCGAGAAACATGTTCGATACTGCCGCCGTCATGCTCCCGACCATCGTTCCTGCCAGCGGACCAAAGACAACACCGGTCGCTATTATCAGGAAAGTGCAGGGCTGGATATTAGGAAGGGAGGCAAATGGAATCCTAGCCGCGGCAGTTATCGCGGCAAGTATGCCGATCAGAGCGACCTCCTTCGAGCTGATTGCCGATTCTTCGAATCTTGCGAATAGAAGTATTACGAGGAAGAGAACAAAGAAGAAGGTAAGGAATGCAGCGTAGGAGGCCAGACTCCCTCTCATATATATGGACATAAGAACGAATATCGAAAAGGTCAGTATCGCCCCTATGAGCGGTACGATTGTCTTCTTGGTCAGAGTCATATCAGACATCTCCGGTCACAGCATTTTCCGATGCGAGGAAGATCATCTGGTCGATCGACGTCCCATGAAGCTTTCCATCCTTCAAACGCAGGACGCGCGTGGCGTGCTCGGCAATGAACCGATAGTCGTGAGTTATCAATAGAATCGTCATGCCCTGCCTTCTGAGATCTTCCAGGACGGCCCCCAGCTTATTCTTGCTCCAGTAGTCGAGGCCTCTCGTCGGCTCATCAAGTACCAGAATCTGTGGTCTTCCAACCAGGATGGTCGCTAGAGCGGTGCGCTCTCTTTGACCGCAGCTCAGGTCTCTCGGAAAAGTCTTCCTACAGCCACTAAGGTCAAGCACGGAGAGCGTCCATTCGATCCGCTCATTCCATTCATTCGCATCGATACCAAGATTCGACAGAGTGAACTCGAGCTCTTTCTCAATGGTCTCTTCGAACAGATAGTCGTTCGGATTCTGACCCATGTATCCGATTTCCTTCGCAATACTGGCCGTGGTGACCGAGGACACCTCCGTTCCGAGCAGCGTGACGCTCCCCTTCTGGGGCTTCAGTAAACCGTTCAACTGCTTGATAAGTGTCGACTTACCACTTCCGTTCGCGCCAGTGATCGCTACCAGCTCACTCTTCTTCAGAACGAGATCAACACCTTCGAGCAGAGGAGTGTGATCATAAGAGAAGTGAATGTTCCTTGCAGTGAGAAGGGGTTCTCCATCAAGAGCTGTGGCGCTGACCGCCCTGATAATATCCCCGAGAAGGCCCTGTCTCCTCAAAACGGGAACGACCTCGTCTTTCGATCCATCCGCTACGATACGACCATCATCCATTACGATCACGCGATCAGCATAACGGAGGCATCGCTCCAATCTATGCTCGACCAGGATAATCCCGACCCCAAACTCCCTGTTGAGCTTGGTTAGGAACTCGAGGAAGAGCGCGGCGTTCTCGGCGTCGAGCTGAGAGGTCGGCTCATCCAGGATTATGTATTTTGGTTTCATCGCGAGCACGGAGCCTAGCGCAACCTTCTGCTTTTCACCTCCAGAGAGCTCAGGAATGAACCGATGGAAAAACCTTCTTAGATCGAAATAATCAGCGTATTGGACCACTCGTTCCTTCATCTCTCGCACGGGGACTCCGAGATTCTCCATGCCGAAAACCATCTCATTCTCAACGTTCGTCATGACAAGCTGGTTCTCCGGATCCTGGAAAACCATTCCTATGACGTCAGCGAACTTCGAAGGAGCTGTCTGTCTGGTGTCCCGTCCATCTACGAGGACCCTTCCCGAGAACTGCCCACCATAGAAGCTAGGTATTAGGCCGTTTAGAGCCCGGCAAAGTGTCGATTTGCCGCATCCAGATTTTCCGACGATCAGAACGAACTCCCCCTCCCTTATCTCGGTCGAGAGTTCCTCGATGACGGGTCGATCAGCCCCCGAGTAAGTGAAGGTCAACCTCTCAACGGATATCACTTTCCACCTCCCGCCAGTATCGGAGAGAGCAGGATGACGTATGCTGCCAGAACAAGGAAGTCGTCGACACCGTAGTGGAAGCCCGCACCGTTCAGATAGTCGGCGTTCCCGTATCCCAGCACGAAGAGTGATATACCGAAGACGATTGACAGAACGAACGATGCAATCATCATCTTCTGCCTGCGATTAAGTCTCGACTCGGAGTAGTTGGTCCTTTTCCCCGCGCCAAAACCTCGGGTCTCCATCGCTTCCGCAATTGCGACCGACCGATCCAAGGAGTTGAATAGCAACGGCATCACCACGTTCGCCCTCGCTTTCACCTTCTTTAGGAATCCGCCTTGGTCAAATTCAACCCCTCTCGCCCGCATCGAGTCCATAATATTCCTTGAATCATTGGCTATTGTGGGATACATCCTCGTGGAAAGCGAAAGTGCGGTCGTGGTCTTGTACCCGACCCTCGACATTGTCCTAAGGGCCTCATCTGGGTGGATAGCGAAAGTAAGCAAGGCGAACGCGGATACCGCCAAGAAGAGTCGGAGACACATGCTGATCGAGAAGAGTACGGACTCGCTCGTAATAGCAATCGGTCCGATCACGAAAAGGACATGCCTTCCACTCGATAGCAGAACGTTGAATATCACGACGAAGATCGCGACATAGAGAGCGTACCTGAGCAAGCTCCATGTCGATTTTAGTGTGTGTGCTGAGATCGATATCACCAAAACGAGCACAAAGAGCGCAGAGAGGTACAAGATGTCGGAGAGCAGAATGGAGAAAATGAAAACGGCAAGGACGAAGGCTATCTTCGGCCTTGCATCGAGGAGGTGGATTCTGGAAGCCGTGCCCTTATATGGGAAGAACATGCGCACCTACCATGGCATGTCCGCGAACACCCAGGTAACGACGTCTTGATCGTTCAATGCGTAGATGTTGCACGCCTGGTTTGCGTACTGCCTGTTCA
>JAJRAG010000208.1 GCA_028682925.1 Methanomassiliicoccales archaeon | reverse complement strand
CGCCCCCGGTGATCGATGAAAATTGCCCTCCGTCGTCCAGAAGCGCAATCCATGCGTTTTCGAAACAACCACCATCAACGAACTCTTCACAAATCAATCTGAGCATTTCGTCCAAATTCGATCCTCTCAGACATTGCTGGTGGATATCGGCGATCGTCCTCAGAAGCAAGTTTGTTCGGACCACGAGTATCTCCTGGTTCTTCTTTTCGGTTATGTCCCGCGCGTTAATGAGGGTCTCGTGGCCGCCATCGGTGGCGAACACGGACGCGATGAAGTCGAGCACTGTCCAACCTCCGCTCTTAGATCTGACACAAATCTCGTCTCGCCAGGATGACGACGAGTCTTGCTTGTGCGTCGTCGAGGTATCCGTCCATTTGGATCTCTGCACCTGCGGAAGAAACTCAAGAAATTGTCTGCCCATCATCTCTTTCAGCTCGTAGCCGAGAATCCTGGTCGCAGATGGACTGACGTATCTAATCGAATGGTTGTCGTCTAACACCAGCACAAGCTCACTCGTGTTCTGAATGAGCATGCTGAATCTCCTGGCATTATGGGCGATAGCCTCCTCGGCCCGATGCCTCGCCATCGCCTCGTTTATCAGACTGAATAGAACCGCGTATTCGGCCTCGGTCGAGGAATCGCGCTTCAAATAGAAATTGGCGCCATTCCCAAGGGCACGCAGGATCGATTCTTCTTTCCTGTCGCTGGAATACACGATTATAGGGGTCTGATTCCCTAGCTCCCTTACTTGTTTTGTGAACTCTATCCCATCAAAATACGGCTCTCTGTGAACCAGGACTATGGCTCCGTAGTCGTGCAATACAAGTTTCTTGAGAGCCTCAGTGGCTGAATCCGCCAACTGCACGTCCAGGGCATACTTGAATCCGATATGAGCAGCGCTAGTTCCGAGGATGACCTCGTCTCCGCCTACCATCAGTATCTTGGCGGATTCCGTGGTTGAGGACATAAGAATGTCAAAATCTCTATTCTTGTTGACATTACTATTTCAACCTGTTCTGATGGATATCAACGGCGATAACAAGATACCCGGCAAGACCGTTGAGGACGTCGATCCGAAATCCTGGATGTCATAATTGCGCAATGAGACTATACAGAAATGAGAAAATGAAAAAAAGAAAGGGTTTGCGGAACTCGTCACTTCTTCGGCTTCGTTAGAACCATCTGGACAGCCTCAGCTGCGCTGACTGCCGGCAGAATCTCGTAGCTTTTGAAGAAGCCGGTCATCTCTTGCACCCAAATTAGCCAGTTCCTGAATGCGACCGCAGGATCGATCGTCTTTGACTCGGTTATTGTCACGCCCTTGCCACCAGGACAGATGTACCAGCCGATGACCTCCATTCCTTCCGGCGGGAACAGTCCTTTCTCCATCAGCTTCGCCGCGACCTTCGCAATACTCTCCGGCGGTATGTCAGGATTGAGTTCCCAGAACGTCACTGATATCGCCAATTTGTCACCTCCCCAAGTTATAGCCGAGAAAAGTAGGCACTTTTCAATTCGCGGCCGGACTAATATATGTTCTGCCGAGCGGGGGTCTAGACGTCAAGTGCGGGATCTATTCTTCCATCAGTTCCCTGACGAAAATCGTGCTCCCGCAGTATTGGCACTTGACGCTCATCACGAGAAGGTTCAAGGCAATCGTTCGAGGCGCGTCATGGAAGAACAGAATGAGCACGATCTAGAGGTCGCTGAACAATGCTAGTATTCGCATGCAGGGCTTACCGTCGGTCGCGAAACCGCATTTCATGAAGAGATTGAAGATGTCGAATCAAGGAAGACAAGGCGCACGGGATCCGACAACATTCCGATGGTTATACAGTATGATAATCGCACCGTTCAGCTTAAATCGGTTCTAGATGTAGTTCCCGATGAGCGAAGACGATGGACATTCTTTACGTCGACGACGAAACCTCCCTTCTGGAGATAGCGAAACTATTCCTCGAGAAGGACGGAGACTTCAACGTTTACGTTGTCGATTCGGCGAGTTTGGCACGGGAAGTGCTCGAATTGAGAAAATTCGACGCTATCGTGTCCGACTACCTGATGCCTGAAATCAATGGAATCGAGTTCTTGAGGTCTCTCAGGAAGTCGGGGGACAGGACGCCCTTCATATTGTTCACTGGAAAGGGAAGAGAGGAGGTCGCGATCGAGGCTCTGAACTCCGGTGCGGATTACTACTTGAGCAAAGGGGGGGACCCAATATCCCAGTTCGCAGAACTTCGCAACATGATAATCCAGTCGGTCTCATTGAAACAAGCTGAGAATGCGTTGCAGCAAAACATGATGCGGTACCGCCTGTTAATAGAAAACGTCTCGGACGTAGTTGCGCTGGTGAGCGCAGAAGGTCGAATCCAGTATCTGAGCCCGTCGGTCAAGAAGGTGCTCGGATACGACCCCGAGGATCTGGTTGGGACGGACTTCATTGGGCTTGTCCATCCCGACGATTTGGAGGCTACTCTAGAGGGGTTCCAGAGATTCATGGTTGGTGGGGAGGCCGACCGGCCTATGGAAATCCGGGTAAAGAACAAGCAGGGAGCTTGGAGCCAACTGGAGTTCATCGCCAGAGTCGCTGTGCAGGGAGAAGAAACGGCATCAATAGTCACTGGGAGGGACGTCACCGAGTCGAGGCTGGTGAACTCCAAACTGGAGCAGCTAAACCGGATACTGCTTGCGATAAGGGGCGTCAATG
>JAJRAG010000207.1 GCA_028682925.1 Methanomassiliicoccales archaeon | reverse complement strand
TTGATGCAGTCGACTGCCTCCCTGAGGCTGGACAGTTACTTGATCACGGTTGCCTTCGCATACATTGGCGGAATTCTTTCCGACCAGACCAGGAGGGAATTGGAATATGTCACTCATCACGGCAGTCCGAACACGACCGTCGTGGTGGAAGGCAACGATTCTCCACGAGAAACTACCTCCCCTCGTCCCTCCTGGTCACTATTGCATCGAGGATCAGCACGAGGAACCCAGGCTCGAAATACGGGTTTCGATGAAATGAGATCGCTCGGGGCAAGCGCAGGATCGGAAGAGGATGAGCTCAGGCCTCTTAGATCAGCTCGCAGACAGATTGAAAGGGACGAGGCAAAGACATCGTTGACACCGAAGGAAAGGAAGCTGATTGAACAGCGCGCCCATACGATGCTCCAGAACCAGAAAAGAGTGGAAAAGATGGTTCACAAGAAGGCGAACGGATCCTCGGAAGGGCTAGTTGGCAGAGCCCTGAAGCCGAATGTTCCGAGAAACAGTCAATTCTCCGAGAGATCGCAGAGCAGCTCGACAGACTGGGAGTTCGTGTAGTCACTCCGTTTCAATGTTCTGGGGGGATGATCCCCCTATATTCCAACTCATCTGGACCGAACATTCTCGTCATTTCGCACTTCCCAACGAGATTCCGAATGCTCATCCTTGCTAACGCATTCGTGTCGCAGATTTCGGTACAGAAGGATATTTATATGTCAATCCTTTTCCTCGCCATTCGGCGATGAGGAAATGTTTTGTACGGAATGCAGATCACTGATGTTCCCTAGGGAAGGCATGTTCAGATGCAGCAAGTGTGGAAAGGAACAGAAGATGAACGGGGAGAATGAGAAGTTCACGACGAAGCTTCGTCAAAAGGAAATGGCAGTCATCGACTCGAACGCTCCTACTCTACCGAAGACTCAGGTAGAGTGTCCTACGTGCGGAAACAACGAGGCATTTTGGGTTCTTCGACAGACGAGAGCCGCCGATGAGCCGGAGACACGAATCTACCGTTGCACGAAGTGCAGTCATTCCTGGCGAGAATATTGATTCCAGCATGTTCACTTAATAAGGAAGGTTTATTATTGTCTAGGTATTTACAGGAGTATTGGGGGGAAACTGATGCTTCATGCTAAGGTGAGATCCGAGACCCTGAAAGGTATCGTCGATGTAGTCTCCACCCTTGTTGACGAGGCAAAGTTCAACGTAGCTGCTGACAGACTTACTCTGAAAGCCGTGGATCCTGCTCACGTCGCCATGGTCAATCTGACCGTGCAGAAGAGCGCGTTTGAGGAGTATTCCGCTGACGAGACCGAACTAGGCATCGACCTGGACAAGATGAAAGAGGTACTGAGGCTCTCTAAAGCTGGAGATCCTATCTACCTCGAGCAGGACGAGGAGCACAACCGTCTTGTCATCAGCGTGGGAAACATCACACGAAGGATGAATCTGGTCGATACGACAGGAATGTCGGATCCGAAAGTACCCAACCTCAGCCTTCCTGCGAAGATAGCTGTGAACTCGGACGAGCTGCAGAAGGGAATCAAGGCAGCCGAGAGCGTGTCAGATCACATAGCGCTCACCGCTTCTTCCGACGGATTCGAGATGTTCTCTGAGGGCGAGACGGATTCGGTGAGCCTGAAGCTCCCAAAGGACTTATTGGTCTCTCTGGAGTGCAAAGAAAAGGTAAGAAGCTTGTTCCCACTCGACTATTTCTCGAACATGGTAAAGGCTATCCCGCCTGGTACGGTCGTGACCCTTAGTATCGGAAACGATTTTCCGGTGAAGTTGGAGTTCACGATGGCCGATGGAAAGGGAACTGTCGATTATCTCCTGGCCCCGAGGATCGAGAGCGACTAGATCTTCAGATTCTCAATTATCTTCATTTCTTGATCAGGCGCTCTGATGACGATCATTATCTTGTCCCTTATCCCACATTTTTCGATCTTGTCTTTCAGCAATTCATCTATCTGGTAGATGCCTGCTGAGTTGTTCATCTCGATCTCGATCTTCACTGGTCTCTCCTCTCCTTTCGAAACCCTGACCTTGTCGATGGCCAAGGCTGAAACCGAGTGTATGTTCACACTCCCTGCCCTGAACGGTATTCGGGCTCTCCCCTTCTCCATGTCGAGGGCATCAGCAACGCGGGTCACCGACGCCTCCAGGGTCAGAGGTGTGAATTCAGCGTGGTGGGCTATCATTGCGTGCATCGTCTCGATTACCATTGTCGACAGATCTGGTTCCTTGTAGAGATCGGCCAGCAACCTTCTTATGATCGCGGGTGCGAGGATGAGTGAGAGCTCCTCGTGCTTGAGACGATGGATCGCATGGCCGATGTCATGAAGGGCGCAAGCCAGAACGACCACGACCTCGGCATCCTCGTTTTTCATCTTGTGCTCCGTGACGACGTTGGGTGTCTCCCCGCTGTCAACGAGAATCCGCAGCATGTTCAGAGCAATCTTGGCCACAATCCGTACGTGCGTAGGACCATGGTCGTTGAACCCCATTCTGTCGATCGCGGTTATGTTGGATGCACGCCAAAGCGCCGATGTCTCCTGGTCGTGATTTATCCTCTCCACGACTTTTGCAAGGACCTTGTTCCCACCAAAAGGAACGCCGAAGGGGACCGTCATCAATCGTATATCGGCCTATCTGACTTAAATGCTAACTACCTCTGGTTTTGGATTCAGTAGCTAATTCCTCGGGCCCACAGAAGGTTTTTAATCACTACATGGTATTGTCCAATTCTCCAGGCTATTGCTGTGAGGTGCATATCTCTGAGCAACACAAGCGACGAGGAAATCGTCCTTTTGCGGCGGAAGGCAAATCTCATTCGTCAGCACGTTCTGCGGATGACATTCGCAGCCGGTTCTGGGCACCCTGGAGGATCTCTCTCGTACGCGGACATACTCGCCGCGCTCTATTTCAAGGTGATGAACCATCGGCCCACTGATCCCATGTGGGAGGATAGAGACAGACTCGTGCTATCCAAGGGACATGCTGCTCCAGCATACTACGCTGCGCTCTCCGAAAGTGGTTATTTTCCCGTCACGGAATTGCTGGAACTGCGCAAATTGGGGAGTCGCCTCCAGGGGCACCCATCTCGTGCAAAGACCCCTGGCGTCGAGATGTCCACAGGCTCTTTGGGTCAGGGGCTGAGCGTGGCCAACGGCATGGCTCTTGCAGCGAGACTCGACAGAAGGTCGTACCGTGTCTTCTGTTTGTGCGGGGATGGAGAGATGCAGAGCGGCCAGATATGGGAGGCTGCGATGCTCGGCGCTCACTACAGATTGGACAATGTGACCGCTTTTCTCGATAGGAACAGATTGCAAATCGATGGCCCCACTGAGACCATAATGGCGATCGAGCCCCTTGCGAAGAAGTGGGATGCGTTCGGATGGAACGTGATCGAGATCGACGGACACGATATGAAGCAAATCATCGACGCATGCGACAAAGCGAAACTGGTCAAAGGAAAACCAACAATGATCATCGCTCACACAGTCAAGGGAAAGGGGGTCTCGTTCATGGAGAACTCGATTGCCTTCCACGGCAAGGCTCCAAATGAAGAAGAGCTGAAGCGCGGACTCAGGGAACTTGGTGAGCATCCATGAAATGGACCTATGCCAGCCAGAGGAAGGAGTATGGCAGGGCTCTGGTGGAGATTGGGCAGTCTCGGAGCGACGTTGTTGTGCTCGATGCAGACCTTTCGAGCTCTACACGGACCAGCGATTTCGCCAAGAAATTCCCTGAAAGGTTCTTCAACTGCGGTATAGCTGAGCAGGACATGATGGGCACAGCTGCTGGTCTCGCCGCGAGCGGAAAAATGGTTTTCGCATCCTCATTCGCCGTCTTCGCGACCGGTCGATGTTGGGATCAGATAAGACAGTCGATCTGCTATCCTAATTTCAACGTAAAGATCGTCGCATCTCATGCTGGCATAACCGTCGGAGGTGATGGTGCGTCGCATCAGACCGCAGAGGACATAGCATTGATGCGAACCCTTCCGAACATGACCGTGATAGTTCCAGCGGATGCGATGGAGACGTATAAGGCCGTCAAGGCCGTATTGGATCGTCCGGGTCCTTGCTACATACGCCTGGGGAGGGTCGATTTTCCAGTAATCACTTCGCCCGATTCTCCGTTCAGAATAGGGATCGCGAATGTGATGCAGGAAGGTGACGACGTCACCTTGATCGGAAGCGGGCAGATGGTGGCACTGTGTCTGGATGCCGCGGAAGAGCTTCAGAAGAGAGGTCTTTCCGCTCAGGTCATTAACATGAGCACCATCAAACCGCTCGATGAGATCACGCTCCACAATGCGATCAAAAGAACTGGATGCATCGTCACCGCAGAGGAACACAATGTGCTGACCGGTCTCGGAAGCGCTGTCGGCCTGTACGTCGCGGAACATGGAAGTTGCATAGTCAGGTGTGTCGGCATTCCCGATGCGTTTGGAGAGTCGGGGGAAAGCGAGGAACTGATGGTCAAATATGGTCTGACGAGCGCTAGGATCGTGGAGACAGCGGAGGAAGCGATAAGGAGGAGCTAGTGAATGAAGATATTCATCGACAGCGCTAATGTCCAGCAGATTGAGGAGGTCAACGGATGGGGAATATTGGATGGTGTCACGACCAACCCTACCCTGATCGCGAAGGAGCAGACTGATTTCGGCACACTTGTAAGACAGATCTGCACGATCGTCAACGGGCCAATTAGTGCGGAAGCTATCAGTATGAAGGCCGGTGACATCGTTGTGGAAGCTCGAGAGCTCGCATCGATACACAAGAACATTGTTGTGAAGATTCCGGTCACAGAGGAAGGGCTCAGGGCGACAAAGACGCTTTCTAAAGAGGGTGTCAGCATCAACACGACCCTCGTCTTCTCCCCCGCGCAAGCGCTTTTGGCATGCAAGGCGGGCGCCAGATACATCTCGCCTTTCGTTGGTCGTTTGGACGATGTCGGTAGCGATGGCATGGATGTAGTTGCTCAGATCCTCGACATCCTAGACAACTACCAGTTTGACGCGGAAGTCATCGTTGCGAGCGTCAGGCATCCGATTCATGTCGTCGAAGCTGCAAGAATGGGGGCTCATATAGCGACTGTCCCGTACGAGGTTCTGAAGAAGATGTTCAAACATCCTCTGACGGACCTCGGAATCGAGAAGTTCCTACAGGACTGGCAGAAAGTGGCCAGGCATTGAACCATCCGCAATGCATACATCGCCGCTCATCCTCGAGAAAGTTAGAATAGGCCGTTGGTAGTTTCTTTTCATATTGCCAACGAGACTTCGCGAATTTGCAGATCTTTGCGAACAGCTGGAGTCGACTAGCAGTCGCAAGAAGAAGACCGAATTGCTTGCCCAGTTCTTGGGTAGCGTCGATTCAGATGATATCAGACCCGCCGTTCTATTGACGCTCGGGCGGGTTTTCCCCGAATCCGACTCAAGGACATTGGACGTCGGATATTCCACAATTGGCAAGGCGTGGTCCACCCAGAAGCAGCGTGTTCTCTTCGGAGAGGAGCTGACGTTGGGAGAATTGATGTTGATATTGAGCAAGGTCGCGGAGGCGCAAGGTCCAGGGTCTAGAAAGTTGAAGGAACACCTCCTCCAGAATCTCTTCGGGCGAGTGTCAGCGAATGAGAGGGAGTATTTGGCTAGGAGCCTTTTCGGGGAGATGCGCACGGGCGTCAGCGAAGGCATAGTCCTTGACGCGATTTCCCTGGTCTCAGGAATCAAAGATCCTGAAGAGATAAGAAACGCCTATATGCTCTCTGGAGACATTGCCATGATCGCAGAGAGGGCCATTCTTCATGGCCTTGCGGCTTTGAAAGCGATCCGACCTGAGCCGTTCGTCCCGATAAAACCGATGCTTGCTGAATCGGTGGAGTCGGTTGATGAGGCAATTGCTGTCCTTGGTAATGCAGCATTTGAGTTCAAGCTCGACGGAGCGAGGGTCCAGATACACAAGAAAGGGAACGAAGTAAGGATCTACAGCCGGAGACTTACAGACCTCTCAGATGGCCTCCCAGAAATCCTTGATCTGATCAGAAGGTCGGTTCCATGCGAGACGGTCATCCTCGAGGGAGAGGTCGTCGCATATCGAGACCGTCCACTTCCTTTCCAGCATGTCATGCGGAGGATTACGAGGGTCCATGATGTCGACAGTCTTCAAGAGACGATACCAGTCAGACTCTATCTCTTCGATATTCTGATGAAAGCTGATGAATCGCTAGTGAATGCAACAAGTGAAGAACGGTGGAAGGTCCTCGAAAGAACGGTTTCCTCCGATCTGCTCGTGCCGCGTATCGTCACCGACGATTCGAATGTCGCTGAAGACTTCCTGAACCGGGCCTTGAGCGAGGGGCACGAAGGATTGATGGCCAAGGATACCGGCAGCGTTTATGCGATTGGGAAAAGGGGAAAGAGATGGTTGAAGATAAAGAGGAGCCAGACCCTTGACCTCGTCATCATCGCTGCTGAATGGGGATATGGGAGGAGAGAGGGATGGCTCAGCAACTATCACCTGGCGGCGGTCTCC
>JAJRAG010000206.1 GCA_028682925.1 Methanomassiliicoccales archaeon | reverse complement strand
TGAACGTTCAATTCATGCCGAGGGACGAGGCGGAGAGATTGTATGGATTTCGTCTGTACCAGGGAGGCGCGGTGCCAGGTGGAACGATAAGGGTCGTCGTGGTCCCAGGTCTAGACGCCGAAGCTTGCGGCGGAATGCATTGTCAGAATACGAGCCAAGTGGGCCCGATTAGAATCCAACGCACGCGACGGATACAGGACGGCATAGTGAGAATCGAGTTTTGCGCTGGCATGCCAACGATAGGCTCCATGCAAAAAGACAGAGAAAGCATTGAGACTCTGTCCTCGAAACTCAATGTGCCTTACGAGTCTGCAGCATTGGAAGCTATAGTCTTCTTTGAAGAATGGAAGGAACAGAAGAAACATATCGAACGTCTGACTCTGAATCAGAACGTGCAAGCCTCAGAGAACCTGCTGCGCGATGCGATCAAGATCGATGATCTGAGGCTAGTGACCACAGAAGTGAAGGGCGCTGAGGACCCATCCGCGATGTCGAAGATGTTGACAATCCATCCCGAGGTCGTCGCAATCGTTGGCGCTGTGGACGGCAAGAATCTCAGTCTTTTCGTATCGAGAAGCTCCAACGTCGACCTCGATTGCAGGACCTTGCTGAAGGAGATGATGAAGATCACGGGAGGCGGGGGCGGCGGCAAGAAGGAGTTCGCGCAGGGCGGTGGGGGAGACCCGTCCAAGCTTCCGGAAGCTTTCAGCAAGGCGCCCGATATCCTGAGGACCCTTTTGAAAGGAAGCGGTTAGGAATATGACTGGAATCAAGGGGTTCGCGAAGAGAATTAGGCGATACGCTAGTCGGCCAGAGGTCGAGTCAATCGCTAGGCGTTACTTCATTCTAGGCGCGTTCGATGGTGCGCTTACTATTCTCGGAGTCATTCTTGGGGCTGCAGCTTCTGGAAACTTGGACGCAAGACTTGTGATGAGCGCGGGAATCGGGGGCGGCATAGCCCTCTCGATATCCAGCACCGTCGGAGCGTACGAAGCGGAGAGAATAGAGGCAAAAGCGAACGGCAAGGAGACTGGGAGAAGGTCGATGAGTATGTGGCAGAATGGATATCAGAAGGGTCAACGTATCAAAGCGTTGATTCCAGCTATTGTCCACGGCGTCGCACCATTGATTGCTGCAATCGTGCCGATCATTCCATTCCTCCTGTTCGATCTGAAGATAGCCGCCATCGCCTCGATCACAATCACTCTCTCATTCCTGTTCTTGATGGGGCTATACCTGGGATCGGTGGCCAAGGAGCGGATGATCTTCACAGGAATACGCTTCGTGCTGATCGGTATCGTGACATCAGTGATAATCGTATTTCTCTTCGGTGGCTGAGACAAGGAAGAATCGATCTTGACGGAGAGGCTGCCTATTGGGGTATCAAGCGTGATGAGATACGAAATTGGAGGAGTAGGAGAATCAATCCGCTTGCTTCAAAAAGACTCTCTGGGCACGACGATATGATACAGAAACCCTTAAATATGGACTTGCGTGTAGGGGAGATGCTCCACAAGAGTGTAGAAGATCAATTCATTTGATCCTAATTGTCGGAGGTAGACGCTTGGTTGAAGCAGGCGAATCACAAAAAGAGGACTTTCGCTACATAGTCCGTCTCGCGAATACGGATCTCGACGGCAACAAAGGTACTGTCATTGCTCTCCAGAGTATCAAGGGGGTAGGGAACAGAGTTGCTGAGATTGTCGCCAAGAGGGCAAAGGTGAACAGACTGGATAAGATTGGCAATCTCCCTGAGGGTAAGATAGAGGAATTGGGCAAGCTGCTTGCTTCCTATTCAGAATACGTTCCTGCTTGGGCAGTGAACCGGCAGAACGATGCAGAGACGGGTGCGGATATGCACCTCGTTGGAGTGGATATCGAGCTTTTCAAGAAGGATGATATCAACAAGATGAAGATGATTCGATGCTACCGAGGCATCAGGCACGAGCAGGGACAGAAGGTACGCGGGCAGCGCACGAGATCGAACGGCAGAACTGGACTCACCCTGGGTGTCAGCAGACAGAGACTTGCGCAACAGGCTAAGGCCGAGGGTGGAGAAGCACCTTCAGCAGCTCCGGCCGAGAAGAAGACCGCCCCCGCTGAGAAGAAGGCGGCTCCGGCTGAGAAGAAAGCGACTCCGGCCGAGAAGAAAGAGGCTCCGGCCGAGAAGAAGTAGGTGTTTCCATGGGCGACCCAAAATTCCCACGCAAGACCTATGACACTCCTTCCCACCCATGGAAGGGGGATAGGATCAAGGAAGAGGCCGAGCTCGTCAAGAAGTTCGGCCTGAAGAACAAGAGGGAGCTGTGGAAGGCGAAATCGATAGTGAGGAACCTCAGGAGACAATCGCGGAATCTGCAAGCTCGTACAAGATACGGCGAAACGCAAGCGGATCTTGAGGCAAAGAATCTTCTCACTAGTTGTGGAAAGATGGGTCTGCTGCCGATGGATGGCACGACCCTAGATGACGTCCTTGGCTTGAGCGTCGAATCGGTATTGAACAGACGTCTTCAAACCATCGCCCACATGAAGGGATTGGGAAACACAGTCAACCAGGCAAGACAGTTCATTACTCACGGACATGTAAACGTTGGCGACAGGATGGTCAGTGTCCCGGGTTACATTGTGACCAGGGGGGAAGAAGACAAGATTGCTTTCAATTCCCACTCCGCGATATCTGATGATCAGCATCCGATGAGACTCGCAAAGAAGAAGATCGCTGGAGAGAGGCCGACAGAGGACAAGAAACAAGAGGAGAAGAAGGACCTCAAGGCCAAAATACCAAAGAAGGTCATCGCTGAGGTTGTTACCGAGGTCGAGACTGCAGACATAGCCGAACTGGACGTCGCCGAAGAGGAATCGAAAGAGGAGGGACACTGATGGGAAAATGGGGAATTGCCAACGTTTTCGCTAGTTACAATAACATAATCATAACGCTGACGGACATAACCGGGGCCGAGACGATAACCAAGTGCTCGGGCGGCATGGTCGTCAAGGCGGCAAAAGATGAATCATCTCCTTACGCAGCGATGAGGGCAGCGGAGAAGGTCGCCGAAATCGCGAAGGAGAAGGGGATTGAAGGCATCCATGTGAAGGTCAGAGCTCCGGGCGGCAATAGATCAGCGTCCCCCGGACCGGGTGCGCAAGCCGCAATAAGGGCACTGGCAAGAGCGGGTCTCAAGATTGGCCGTATCGAGGACGTGACTCCGATCCCGCATGATGGGACGAAGAAGAAAGGCGGCCGCAGAGGAAGAAGGGTATAGAGGTTGCGGTCCATGGAAATCAAGATCCTTGAGCTTATGGACACAAAGGCGAAATTCATCCTTTCCGATGCAAAACCAGAGATCGCCAACGCCCTAAGAAGATGCCTGATGGCAGAAGTACCGAAGATGGCGATAGAGGGGGTGGAGTTCCACCTTGGCCCGATCAGGGACGAGGAAGGAAATGAGTACGAGAGTGTCAGCCCTCTTTTCGACGAGATCGTGGCTCACCGTCTGGGACTTGTCCCGATACCAACCGATCCTGATCTTTACACGTACAAAGAGAAGTGCTCGTGCGGAGGAGAGGGCTGTCCCAACTGCACCATCATGTACTCGCTCAACAAGAAGGGACCGTCGGAGGTCTACTCCGGAGATCTTGAACCCCTTGGAGGGCCAGAGCTAAGGGTGAAGGACGAACTGATACCGATCGTCAAGCTGGGCCCGGGACAAGCAATACTTGTCTACGCGTCCGCACAGCTTGGCGTCGCGAAGAAACACGCGAAGTGGCAGGTCACGAGCGGTGTCGGATACAAGTACTTTCCAAAGGTCGCGATAAACCATGCAAAGTGCGACATGGGGGACGCCTGCATAAAGGCATGTCCGCGAGGGGTCATCGGGAAGAAGGACGGAAAGACCGTGATAGTAGACCCTGAGGCTTGCATACTGTGCATGGCCTGCGAAGAGGCTTGCGTCACCAAAGCAATCAAAGTCGACAGCGACAAGTCGAAGTTTGTATTTGAGTTCGAGACGGACGGATCTCTGTCGGCTCAGAATACGCTTCTCAAGGCCCTCGAGATACTCGAGAACAAGTTCGAAGAGTTCAAAGAACTCGTGTCGACGCTGGAAAGCTGAAACTGGTCACATGAAATCGGTAAGTCTGCAGTTTTTCACTCGGTCGTTCTCGAACATAGAGTTTATCGATCCTTCGATAAGGGCTATGCGTTGAAGAGTGTACGTTGGCAGACCAAACTTCTCGCTTATTTCTTTGGTGATCTCGAGATACTTCTTCACGCTCTTCTCGTGCACCGTGAGCGTCAGGTCGTTCCCGCAATAGCACTTTCCACTTAGAGGAATGCGTCGGTATTTGGAATTGCATTTCGTGCAGCGAAGTTGCTGTCCGGAGAAGCTCTTCAGATTCCCAATCATGTCTGGCAGGAAGTGCCGCGTAATCACCCTGTACACGACGTCTGTCTCGTCGACCGCCCTGATTTTTCTTGCCAGTTCGACCTGGGCATTCATCTTGTCGATCATCGTCTCTAGGGTCTTGTAGGCGGACTGCTCGGGGCCTTCCGAGATGTCCCGGGTATCGTTCGTGAAACCAAGCCCCTCCAGCTGGAGAACCGACCCGATTCTCCCACCGACCAGATCCATCTTGTCTTGGATCTCCTTTGGATGCCGGTACTCCGTTGTGGCTCTGTAGAATTCCAGAGGATACTCCCACAGCACATCTATGTTGTGAGCCTCTTTGTCAATCTCATTAGGATCAAGCCTGGTGGTTAGAACCAGAGGGGCATCCATAAGCCCCCCCCTCCTATCGGGGAGGAAGGATCGAGAGAAGTTTATGAGACCGTCGAGAAGAAGAATACAACTGTCCTCATCACCGTCCGCATTGCGTCTCTTTGCCGCGTGGAAGAAGGGATGTCCATAGCCAACATTGGTCTCAGTGAAACCGATTATCCTGCACAGAACGCCGCCCGACGTATGAGGAGCCAGTCCTATGGCCAATTGACCTATGAGGTCATCTCTCTTGTCGGCATCATAGAATACCGGGAGATTGTAATGGTGTCTGAGGAGATCATCAATGAACTTCGAGACCTTTATGAAGTACTCACCACACGAAACCGAAGGGACGATGTCCTGAACTTTCAATTCGCAGAGCTGGTCTTCGCTCTCGAGGTCATCTCCAAATATGTCCTTTCGGTAACCCATTTTGACTGCCTTATCCAAGCTCAATCCGATCTCCCTCGGCCTGAAATGTGTCAACGGGACATCGGTCATGTCGAACCTGATGGTTCCATCCTTGAAGACATAGACCTCATTCATTGCCCTCAGAATCCCTTTCTCGAGTGCCTCGGGTGTTTTGTTCTTTGATATCATTCCCTGGACGCCCTTGATCTCTGGAATACTGCTTTGCTTCAATCGTTCCATTGCCTTCTCAAGAATGACCTGAACGGGTATGCTTTGAGCCTTTGGATTCTCGATGGCGACTGTATGAGAGCCGCATTCGCAGACGCAGAGGAATGTGGTCTCGCCACATACGGGGCATTGTCGGACTCCGACCTCTACTTTCACTCCACTTTCCAGGGCCGCTTCGTTCACCAAACGCTGGGCACCGCCGCTTTGGCCGAGAGGGAATAGCACATGGGGCGGAGGTTTCATCTTGCGTTCCTTGGCCTTTTCAGGCCTGGCCATGCGGGCTCCAATCCTCGTCACCGCCCGGGGACGGATCTTTACACCCATAGCTCTCGAGACTGCCTCGACGGAGTCCGAACCAGAGAGACTTCCAACCTCGACAACCTTTCCCATCTCAATCTTCAGGCCCAGACCTGCTAGCAAAGGCTCGGCCAACGCATCAACAATCAACTGGCCTTCCTTGACATGATGCAATGCTCCGAGACCCTCAAGGATCCTCTTGATCTCGTCATGGATTTCGATGCGAAGGCTGCCGTCTTTGATCCAAGAGAATTCGAGAATATGACTCCTAAGTCTCTGAAGGTCTTCGAGCGATAGATCGGACCAGAACAGATTGAACTTGGGATGGAGTGGGACAGAATGATTCTGAGAGAGTTCCAGAGCTCTCTTGAAATCGGGGTCCTTCCAGTCCAAGGGAAGTTCTCCCGCTGAATTCCTCAACTCAGCCCTATACCATTCGATCGAGTACGCTCCCGGTACAAGTATATGGTTGTTCTCGACGAACTCACCGAAAGAGATCAGTATTTCTCCCAGATCGACGATCTCTTTGACCCTTCCTTTTAGTCGCTTCACTGACTCGACGTCATTGACCTGTTCGAGATCACCGTTGGTCAGGAGCAGTATCGGACCCTCGATCGAGTCGCACGGAGTGACCGCCCCTGCCTTACCGGGTCGCTCGAGTTTGATCTGGGTCCCAACGGCGATGAATTCGTCCAAGGCGTACATGGTCGCGGGATTGATCCCGATGGCTGCCAGTCCTGTCGTTCTTCCCCGACCGTAACGCAATCTGAAACCCCCGATCCTGGAGGGATGGGCGAGCACGGGACGCCCGGCGACTATGTCCTTCAGATACCTATAGTCGGGGGCGATCTTCGCCTCCTTCGACATCTCCTCGGTCTTCTTCATGCTGAGATATTCCGTGATGAACTCCCATCCGTCGATTCCCAGCCTTCTTACGTGCTTTTGCACCTTTGGTGCTTTCTGGCACAGTCCCTCGGCTATTACGAGACAGGCTCCTCCCCTCACCCGGTTTGTCTCGACCCTTGGCAGGTCCCTGTAACCAGAGATCTCAACATCCTCGGTCCCTTCACCGTCAATGCAAATAGGACAATTCTTGACAATGAGCTCTATTTCATCGTTCGCGGGAGTGTACTGCAAGTGCTGGCATTGTTTGTAGAGCGGTATCTCCTCCTTGAACCTCTGCACCTCCCCATGCGTTGGCATGAAGCGCCCTATGCCGTGCTCCCTTCGGACAACGTCACCGATGAGCACGCTCATAGCCTGGCCGGTTCCTCCCGCGGATCTGATCGGACCCGCGAAGGACATCGCCAAATACTCGCTTCCGTCAGAGTTGCGTCCGATCTTCACGCCCGCGATTCCTTCGAGAGGAGCTACAAGGATACCTTCGGTGAGCACTGCCAGACCAACGCGAATGGCTCTGTCGATCGCTTCCTCCCTCGACCGAGCCTCCCTGCC
>JAJRAG010000002.1 GCA_028682925.1 Methanomassiliicoccales archaeon | reverse complement strand
TGCCAGTATTCGGTAAGATGTCTCGGGGTCCTGGACTTCTCAGCCCTGAAGGAGGGCGTCAATGAATAGACCCTCTCCAAAGTGAAGATGAGCGCCTCCAGATACATCTGAGCACTCTGGCTTAGATATGCTTCCTTTCCAAAGTAATCGAGCTTGAAGAGCGTCCCTCCGCCTTCACAGGCGTTCGTCGTGAATATCGGTGGCGTAACTTCAGTGAAATCATTCATCTTGAGCCATTCTCTCGCCCCTTCCATCGCCGTCGCCTTGATCTTCATCACCGCATTCTGCTCCCTGGACCTGATCCAAAGATGCCTGTTGTCCAGAAGGAGCTCCTCGCTTTGATATTCGGTGATCGGGAAAGCAGCAGCCGTTCCCTCAATCTTAAAACCGCTCGCTCGAATCTCATATCCCCCTGGCGCACGTCTGTCCTCATGCACCTTTCCAGCCACAACGACCGAGGACTCAATCGATGCGGACAGTGCGTTCTCGAAGTCACTATCCGGAAGGTTTCCCTTCTTTGCCGTCACCTGTATTATGCCAGTCGAATCCCGTATGACAGCAAAAACGATCGAACCGCTGCTCCGGGTCCGGTAGACCCACCCCCTGACCGTGACCTCTCGTTCGATCATTGACGAAGTGACTATCTGACATATTTGAACGGGAGAGTTCATTGAGTCCATTCAATTGCTTTCAACTATCTTTTCCTTTCGGTACTTCCTTTTGCCTCTCAATTTGGACACTGGCGCACAACCTTGGGTCGACGACAAAGATATATCGTTTCCGAGCGGTTCAGTGGTTGTGAACGTGAGAACGGCGACAACGTCCGACCTGGATGATGTCGAGAGGATCGAAAGGGGTTCCTTCGACAGAGGGCGATACCAGAGAGAGGTTCTCAGACAGCTTCTTTCCGGCGAAGACTTCTTTACAATCATAGCCGAAGAGAACGAACTCACGGTCGGATATGCGACCGTCTTCTGCAGGAAGGGCTGTCATTCCGCGAGGATCATCTCCATCGCGGTCTTGCCAGCGTTCAGGGAACGGGGAATCGCCGAGGAGTTGCTGGCTGGAATCGAGAATCGAGGGCAGGACATGAATGCGCACCGACTGATGCTTGAAGTAGCAAAGACAAATGGACCCGCCATCAGACTGTACGAGAAACATGGATTCAGGAAGATCTGCGAACTGCCTGACTACTATGGCTCGGAGAGCGATGCCTTCTACATGGAGAAGGTCCTGTCGGAGAAGTGATTCGATTGCGGTCGCGCCTGTTTCAGCTTTGACAGAATTCAATGAGACTTTTTATAAAATCGTCAGACCATATTGGACGCAAGGGGGAAAGTGAATGAACTTCGGACCCACGGAGGACCAGAAATCTCTTCTAGAAAGAGTCAAGAGATTTGCGGTGCAGGAGATAGAGCCAATCGCAGCGGAGATAGATCTGAAAGGGATTTTCCCGGACGATGTGATAAGCAAGATCGGTAGAATAGGTTTGAACGGAATGATCATCCCGAAGGAGCACGGTGGGATGGGTCTTGACACAGTGACATACGCGATGGCTATCGAAGAGCTATCCAGAGCTTCTGCATCGGTGTCAGCCACGGTATCTGTGAACAATTCCCTGGTCTGCTATACGCTGGATAAGTTCGGGAGCGAGAACCAGAAAATGAAGTTCCTCGTTCCTCTCGCCAACGGTACCTACATAGGTTCTTTCGCTGTGACGGAGCCCGCTGCGGGCACGGATGCTTCCTCGATGCAGACGACCGCGAAGAGGGAGGGCGACTCCTTCGTCCTCAATGGGACCAAGATATTCATTACGAACGCCGGGAAGAGCAAGATTGCGCTGATATTCGCGATGACAGACAAAGAGAAGGGTGTGAAGGGCATAACATCGTTCATCGTCGATACCTCCTCAAAGGGTTTTGTAGTCGGCAAGATCGAGGACAAGATGGGGATAAGGGGATCGCAGCAGGCCCAGATATTCTTTGAGAACCTTGCTGTGCCGGCGGAGAACATGCTGGGAAAGGAGGGGGAGGGATTCAAGATTGCGATGTCGGCGATAGACTGCGGACGCATAGGGATATCTGCCCAGGCAGTCGGTATCGCCCAAGCAGCCCTCGACGACTCAGTGAAATATGCAAAGGAGAGATTCCAGTTCGGCAAACCGATAGGTGATTTCCAGGCCATCCAGTGGAAGATCGCTGAAATGGTCACTCTGACCAACGCGGCCAGGCTTATGACTCTGAGGGCTGCCTGGAAGAAGGACAAAGGTGAGAGATTCACTATGGACGCCTCGATGGCGAAGCTTTTCGCATCGGATGTGGCGATGAGGGTGACGAGAGAGGCGGTCCAGGTGCACGGTGGACACGGCTACATGAAAGGGTCGAACGTGGAGAGGTTCTTCAGGGACGCGAAGATCACTGAGATCTATGAAGGCACGAGCGAGGTGCAGAAGATCGTCATCTCGAGGGAGATGCTGAAATAGAGACTTCATCAGACTCTGGATGAGCATATCCTCTTGTCTGCCCTCAAAACTCGAAAGAAGAGATGCTGGACTAGAGCAATTCCCCAGCTAGAGTCTCTCAATGAAGTGCTTCGCACTCAAGTAAAACATTAAATATCAAACCATGTATTCGCCGAGTGTTGTCAACACTCGCGGGATGTTGGCTCGAGGTGTATGAAAAATGGAAGAGACCCTGTGCAATGTAGAATTCCTGAAGAGCAACTCGACTTATGTGGCAAGAGTGCAGAGTGACCTCGGCGGAGTTAGAGAATACAGGAGCTCAAGTCTCGAAGAGGTTCTTGAGCAGGTAATCATTGACCTGCAAGAGGAGTTCGAGACCGCGGTATGATCCGTCCCGCACCTTTATTGACTTTGCTGTTGGAGTTCTAAGGAAGCAGGGCCTCCCGACGATTGGATGGTTACGAATTCGATGTAAGATTCTGGGGGGTTTCGGATGCTGGAAAAGGAGAAGTCGGAATACGAGAACGTGATCTCCACGTATTACGGTGACGATCAGGTCACCGCGCTCATAACGCTCAAAATAGACACGAAGGATGCTGAAGCGGTTGCGGAGAGGATCTCAGAATATGACGTAGTTGAGGACGTCTTCCTAGTAACTGGCGATACGGACGTAATGGCGAAGGTCAAGTTCCAGAACTACAATCAATTGAAGCGGTTTCTCGTCGAGAAGGTCGCTAACGTTCAAGGAGTGAAAGACATAAAGACGCTGATGGTGGTGATGACCTTCAAAGAGAGAGGAGAATTGAAGGTGGAACCGACCATAGAGAAGTCCAGTGAGGGAGGATAAGGGGTTCGACCTAGTACGAAGACATGATAGAGGTGGAAACATGGACAGCAATATCAAACTTAAGCAAATCATTGGAGTCCTCGACCAGCTCGCTGAGGACACGTCGGTTCCAAGAAACATCAGGAGGGGGGCCACCGACGCGAAAGAACGGTTGCTTCTCCAAAGCGAAGCCTTGGACGTTAGAACCGCGAGCGCGATAATCATACTTGACGAATTGGCGAACGACCCGAACATTCCGCTACACGGCCGAACGCTCATTTGGAACATAATTAGCCAGCTGGAGACCGTTGGATGAGACCGTTACAAAGGATCGAATTCTAGAACTGCGAGTTGCGCGTCTAGTTACTCGTCCCTCGGGTTTGCGAGTTCTAGCCAAGAAGATTTAAAACGCCGATTGTGGATTTAGTGCGGAGGCGGCTGTAGTCTAGTGGTTAGGACTGAAGCTTCCCAAGCTTCAAACTCGGGTTCAAATCCCGGCAGCCGCACCAAGACGCATATCGTAGATGTCAAATTGAATCGATGCGTTCTCGACGAGACTTGCAGTCAAGTCATCCATGATCCGATTCCATTCACAGCTACGGAAATTTCGAAAGACATATGTGGACATACGAAAGACTAACACTCGAAAAGGTCGAGAAGTAGATTTATATTCTCATTCCAGCATGACGCGGAGACGGTGACACAAATGAAGAAAGACATCGGAGGGAGGAACTGTCTCTATCCCCTTCCCACAGTGCTAGTGGGGGCGCAGGTGAATGGGAGACCGAACTACATCACAATGGCCCATGTCGGCATTGCGGATCCGGATTCGATCTCATTGGGAATGAACAAGAAGCACTACACGAACATCGGGATAAAAGAAAACAGGAGCTTCAGCGTCAACATCCCTCAGGAGAGCATGGTGAAAGTGGTGGATTACTGCGGAATCGTATCTGGTAAGAATGAGGACAAATCTGCCCTATTCAAGACCTTCTACGGAAAACTGGCGACCGCACCGATGATCGAGGAGTGTCCCATCTGCATGGAGTGCGAATTGGTGACAACTGTTGACTTCCCGAATCATGACCTGTTCATAGGAAAGGTCGTTGCGACCTATATCGATGAGGAAGCCATGACTAACGGGGCCTTGGACTTCTCGAAGATACATCCAATCCTTTTCACGATGACCGATCGCAGCTACTATCGTGTCGGAGAGAGACTCGCCAAGGGGTGGACGATTGGAAAGGAATTCAAATCGCCGAAGGACCGCTGAAGACATAGCATGGCCTTGGGTGCGACAATCCGGAACCATTCCAAGTATGTCTTGAAATCATAGGAACGCTGTCTGGGCATGTATGTATTCGATTTCCAGTTCATGCACTGATGTCAGCAGCATGGTCAAGAACGGGCCATTTCCTTTTGTCTGACTTTCCCTACAGGAGCGAGATAGATCGTGAATTCCTCCGTGCCGTCTACTCCTAGAAGGGCATCCATCTTCTCCTGATCATAGGCTGCTACAGCGCAAACACCTGCACCGATTGCCTCGGATGCGAGATAGAGATTCTGGCAAACATGGCCTGCATCAATCGCAATGACCTTATGCGCTCGACTGAGGTATCGCCACTCCGAACGATATGGAATCACCGTCCAAATGAAGACCAATGCCGCTCCGCCAACGAACTCTTGTCCGAGTACCCCGTCGATTAGCCCGTTCTTGAATTCGGGGCCGGTATCCGACACAAAGAGGAGACCGTGGGTCAGAGGAAGATAGCGATAGAGTCCAGGTCGAATATCTTCCACACGATCTACTACCAGATAGGTTTCGAAAGGATGGCGTGCTCCGGCAGATGGGACTGTACGAAGAGTGTGAACGCTTCCCTTGGAGATGCTTCTCACGCCCTGCGTGGCCCATAGCAAGAACGAGAGTTCCTCAAAGCTCAGCGATTCCTCCAAGAAGCTCCTGTGACTTCTACGTCCATCTATCACGTCTATCATCGGCTTGAGTGCGATCGACAGCTTGTCCGGTGGAACGAGATCAAACACCTCAGCATCCTTTGGAACTGGCTTCTGAAGCGGCGGCGGTGGGACACCCCTTTGCTGATCCGACCTCAGGTCCTCGATTTGTATGTATTGGGAGACGTGCTTCAGGAATTCCCGGTTCTTTTCAACAGATTTCACTCAGTGTCACCATCCTCGGTCTAGGCAAGAGACATGCTCTAAGTGATTCTCAACTTCAAATGAATTGTGGAAAGGGACATTCGACAGATTGGACGCGAGCGCACCGCATTCGCAGGGTAGACATGGATGAGCCAGTCTCCCCGGTAGGATAAAGCGAATACACCAATGACCTACTCATTGAATTGCACAAGCGTAAATCTATTCCCGTCTGGATCAGTGAATGTTGCGGCCCGACCTCCCCACGGCTGGTCCTCGGGTGGGGTCAGGAAATGAACATTCATCTCGACCATATTCTGATATTCTCTTTCAAGGTCATCTACCAGCAGGAAGATACTCTGTTTCCCGCCTGGCTCCAGGCCGAATTCGACACCACCAACGTCGAAAATTGCATAATTGGACCATTTCCCCGTCATCTTCAGCCCAAGAACGCCTTCGTAGAACGCAATCGCGGAGCCCAAATCCGATACGGGGAATGTTATGTGATTGACCTTCCTTATCACGACTTTGACCTCCTTCCGTTGTGATTCTATTGACCATCATGCTAGATAGCGTTTGTCGTTCTAGGTCTTCGACGAGACTCTGATTCTCGTGAGTTAGCATCACAACCGCTTCCATCTGCTCTTCTTTGAGATGCTGTCCGACGCGACTGGTACCTCGTGACCCCGTTCCGAGACCGTGAAACCATCGGAGTGAGGCCCGACCTCAGTTTGGAGGCCCACTTTGTTTCCTCTATAGTTGTTCCTCATCAGAACAAGAATCCCCGCGAAATAGACCACAAGAACAATGAGGACGGATTGCCAGTAGTATGTAAACAGGAAAGCAATGGCTACTACTGCAAGCAGACCAATGAACACGAAGAGGGAGACGAACCTTCCGGTATCCGCATTATATATGACCCCCCCTCCTAGATTCGAATAGTTCATATTACGATTGACCGGACGCACCTCAGATAGGAGAACACGCCATACACCGACGGTGACCATGACAGCAACGCCGAATGTCACCACATGAAGAACTTCCGATGCGGCGATCACCGCGACCAAAGCGATGAGGTACAAGATCAGAGCAACGACCATTCTCCTCGTACGTTTGAAAGGACTGAATGAAGACGACAGGACCAGCTTTCCAAGGGTCTTCGAGATCACTGTCCCGCTGTACCTTAGTGATTTCGGGACGATGCTCGATCCTTTGTCCGATATCCAGTTGCTCTTCCTCATAAGGAATGGCGTTATCGCGCTCATTATGAAACAGAATGCTCCGGCAAATGGGTAGAGCTCGCTGCCTTTTGTGACGCCAACGGATCTGCTTCCAACGGTCGCGTACATGACCGACTCCGCGCCCCGACCGCACAACGCCGCACTCATGGAGGTTGAGGCCCTCGATGAGAAACCAAGGAAATAGGCCAGGATGGCAGTGATGATGAGATCATCTAGCAGGACGATCGGGATGGCAATCGCCACTATCCACCACACCTGAGCGA
>JAJRAG010000048.1 GCA_028682925.1 Methanomassiliicoccales archaeon | reverse complement strand
CTGAAGGAATCAGCTTCTCCGAAGATGAGACAGAGACCCTGAAGCGAGCCACGCGTCTGGAGGATTTGCAGGGGGAGCTCAAGGAGAAAGTATACAGCTCGGGTCTGTCGAATGTCTACCCCGTTCTTCCGAGGAACATCGTCCTTCTTCTGAACAGACGATCATGAATGGCGGCAATAGCGAAATTCAGTGCTATTGAAACGACTCTGCGATGTCAGTCAATGTCCGGGGGTCTATTCTCATCCAGCAATTGGTGCGATTGGTGATGGAACTGTAGAATGACTTGAACGGCTGAATACCGCCCGCGGGCATGATTTCTGTTTGTCAGTTATGGCTGCTGCAATGACCTAGAATTCCTTCTTATATCCACATTCTGGACAAGTGATCATACCATAGATCTCTTTCAGGGAATCCTTTCCACATCGCGGGCATTTTACTGGTTTGCCCATTTTGCCCATAGGGTACTCAAGCGCGCGGTCACAATCCATTAGAAGATGTCTGATTCTTCTCCTGTGATGCTCAGCTTCCTTTTCCGTTTCTGCCTTGGCGAGGTGGTCCAGTTCCTCCAGCGTTTTCTTCAACATGTTCCTTACATTCTCCGCCGAGAAGTAGAGTTCGACCTCAGGAGCCATAGACTTGTACAGTTCCGCCATGTTGACTCTCCCCTACGAAGGAACAATAGAAGTCTCTTAGACTTGTTACTTGCGAATCGCATCTATTATCATCTTAGATAACGCACTGACTTTGCTATGGATCAATACAGGCCCGAAGCGGTCCTCAAGATGATGGAGATCCAGTATGCGGACAGCACGCTTTTCTTGACGGACACGGACATCCAACTTGTCATCATCGTCGCTTCGTCTCACCTCATCTGCCGTCAGAATTGTCAGGAGTATGTGGGTGGATCCAGGGAATATCCCATCAATATCGCGTTTGTTCGAATCGATAAGGGACAACTTGCCGCCTGTGCACTCTGTGTAGAATCCTCTCCGCGAGTTATTAATGGCTGACCCATGATACATACTCTAGTGAAATCACGCATTGGTTGCCTTGGCATTGTCGGCTGCCCCATCCTGGAGAACGAGATTGTCCACACAGTGAAACGAGACGAGGACGTCTCGCGTGTGTACGTGATCGAGAACGAGGACTCAAAGAACTTATTGCGAAAGTTGCGTCGGTCGGGGGCCAAAGCACGAATCCATTCCATTAGGCAAGATGAGTTGGACACTTTGTCGGAGAACGGCTTCAACCTTCTAGTTCTGATGAAGTCGATGGCCTTACACGAGGATCCGCAAAAGCTGCGGAAAGGTGTCGCGGAGGCGGTGAAGGTTATCGGTCCGAAGTGCCGCTCCGTCATGCTCTTCTACGGCCTGTGCGGTAACGCCTTCAAGGACACCTCTGAAGTGGAAAATGAAACCGGGAAGACGCTCACTTTGCTGACCGATGACGAGGGTCGACCTGTCGACGACTGCATCGCGGCGGTGCTCGGGGGCACTGACGGTTATTTGCGTCTGCTCAAGCGCTATCCTGGCGTATTCTATCTGACGCCTGGGTGGGCAGAGAACTGGCGCGAACTCATTCATAAGATGGAATTGACCCGTGGCATCAAGAAGGACGACCTGAGCATGCTGAGGTTGCTCTTCGAAATGACGGGTTACAGGAAGGCGCTGAAATTGGATACCGGTCTCGGCGACCAAGAGTGCTTCGAGCGGCAAGTGGACGATTTTGTCCGCGAGTTCAACTTCGAGAAGGCTACTCTGGAGAAGGAGTTCATTACGCTCGACGCTGTGGATCATTCATACGAGAGAGCGAAGAAGGCATGAAACCTTCTCAATAGCCGAGCAAGGCCTTTTCCAGTCACGTCTTACGGGAGAATGGCCGAATGCGGGTGTGCCCGTCACACTCCCTCGCTGACCCACTTCCAGACATGTGTGATGTACAACCCCGTAATTGTCTGGATAAGAGCATGAGTGGGCTCAGCCGGATTCGAACCGGCGACCTTCTGCGTGTGAGGCAAACGTCATAACCGCTAGACCATGAGCCCTTGAATCCGGAAAGACATTTATCTGCTATTAATGTTTGACGGTCATTGCTGGCCTACACGTCTCAATATGTGAGAAATGACAGGATTTGTCTACTCTGATATTACCTGCGTTGCGCGGAACACTCCGTCACTGAAGAGCAGCGAGAAATAGCCGGTCTTGTGGTTCGTGCTTCTCAACTTGACGGCTCTTATGCGCCTCTGTATGTCCGTTTCACCGATTTCCTGAAGCTTGAGGCTGATCACACCATCTGCCAGGTATCCCTCGTCGTACTTGTTCTCCAACATCGCCTCGGGTGATGTCTCGGAGATCAAGAAGGATGTGATACCGAGGTTCCTGAGCCACTCGAAAAGATAGAACAACTCAGTGCGGCGGCTCTCGCCCATCTGCGCGGCCATTTCAAGAACGTCAAGCGAATCAAGGACCAAGATCTCGTATCCGATGCTGTGTTTGAGGCTGTCCGCGTACATCTTGAAGACCTGAAGCCATGTACCCTTCGCACTTATCTGCGTCAGGCTTTTCCTGATCAATCCTAGGTCTAGCACGTGCACGTACTCTTTGACCGATTCATCGTCCATTCCCATGGCCGCCATCTGCTGGATCAGGTTCTCCCTCGACTGCTCCAGGGTCATGTACACGCTCCTTATCTTGTTCTCGAGTGCGTTCCTGTAGAGAATACTGTAGGCGACGGAGGATTTCATAGTACCGGGGGTGCCGGTTATCAGGACCACCTGGCCCTTCGGTATCCCTCCCTGCAGGTTCTCATCAAAATTATGAATATAAGTCCGCACCCGGTCAATATGTACCGTCATTATCCTCCCGGATAGCGGTTAAGTGGTCTGACCCTATTTAATTTTTCGTCGCCGTCTCGCAATTTTGATTTTGGCTTCCTTCAGGAAGTCCCGACCAGCGGTACCGTCAGATTGAACTTCTCACCATCGTGAGAGAAGGAGTAGTACCGCGTGTCGATGTTTGCACCTCTCATCTTCATGCATCTCACCCATCTTTGGAT
>JAJRAG010000205.1 GCA_028682925.1 Methanomassiliicoccales archaeon | reverse complement strand
GCAATTGACGCTCTCAACCCTCAAGCAACAGCCATTGATCATTACTCTGAATGATCTGATCAGCGATACCAGTTCGAGTGTCGCTTGTGACACCTCATCCGAGACCAGCGTGGTGGAAGGAGTCCCCCGCCTTGCCAGCTCGGGGGTATCCGATGTCGCTCTTGAACGACCTGTCTCAAGCGAGATCAAGGTGATCAAGGACATCACCGGCAACTCCACCTGTGAGGGCAATATCAACGACTTCGCTCGGTATTTCGCGGACCGGTTCAAGACGATCAAACGAATGCTCATTCGCCGCAGGGAGCTTGCTGGATGCGTTCCGATATCAAAGGCACTCAAGCTCGATAGAGATGTCAGAATCATTGCGATAGTCAATGACATCAGAACCACGAAGAACGGTCACAGAATCCTTGAAATCGAGGATGAAGAAGAGAGATGTCTGGCCTTAATTCTAAAGGACTCCCCAGCTATGAGCGACCCTGTGATTCTGGATGAGGTCATAGGGATCATAGGGAAGAAGAACAAGAGTGGCGAGATGCTCGTCGTCGAGGAGATCATTCGGCCGGACATCCCCCTCAAAGGTGCGATGGAGAGAAGCGACTCGACGTCTTCACTCGCATTCGTGTCGGACATACATATTGGAAGCAAGACCTTCCTTCACAAACAATGGAACGACATGGTTAGCTGGCTCAGAAACGAAGGACGGTACGAAGGGGTTAGATACGTTATCGTGCCGGGAGACTGCGTGGACGGGATCGGCATCTTCCCGGACCAGGAAGAGGAGCTGCTCGTCGACGACATATTCAAGCAATATGAGATGCTGAGCGATCTCCTGAAGGACATACCTGACGGAATGAGGTTGATCGTGCAACCAGGGAACCATGACGCCGTAAGGCCCGCCGAGCCCCAACCGACCTTCCCCAAGGAGATCACAAACATGTTCGACTCGCAAGTCCTTTTCGTCGGAAACCCATGTTACGTGGAGATCGAAGGGCGCCTGATCCTTTCCTATCACGGCAGAAGCATAGACGACTTCATTGGCAACATCCAGAGCCTCAATTACAACAATCCCCTTGACACCATGAGGGAGATGTTGAGAAGGAGACACCTAGCGCCGATATATGGGGGGAAGACGCCCATCGCACCTGAGAAGAAGGATATGCTGGTCATCGACCTTGTCCCGGACTTCTTTGTCACTGGGCACGTCCACGGTGCTGGAATCTCAGACTATAGAGGCGTCCGATTGATCAACGCTTCGGCCTGGCAAGCCCAGACGAGCTACCAGCGCATGCACAACTTCAACCCCGATCCAGCGAAGCTGCCGATCGTCCATCTAGGAACGGGAAAGTGCATGATCAAGAACTTCAACTAGCGGCTTTCTCAAGCGTTCCAGTAGAGGATTATCATTATGAACCCGAGAATCAGCATGAAGGCGGAGATCGCCCAAAAGAATCTCAATAGGAAACGCCTGTTCCTCGGATCGTTCGGGTCGAAAAGCTTCATTGGATTCGCGCCGCCTTCTGCTTGATGCGCTTCAAACGGAAGATGTTCTCCCTCTCCATCTCCTCTAGACGGAACTCTATGAAGTCCTCGGCCTCCTTGAGCTCAGGGATGACCTTGTATTCGAGCGCGTTCACCCTGCGCTTGGTCCTCTCTATCTCATCGAGCAACCGTTTCATCGTTGTCTCGATCTCTGCGGCCTTGATTGTCGTCTCGACGAGGTCCTCGTACGACTCTGCCGCCTCGTCAATGAAGGTGCTCGTTCCGATGACGCCATAGCCCCTCTTGTCCAGCGTCGTCCTGACGCTTGTCGCCTCGATCTCCGGGACAACGAGCCCCATGATGTTCTTGCTCCGCAGCCTTATCTCTGGATGGGCTTTGAGCGCGAACGCGGCGGACTTCACGGCGATGACCCCATCCACAGCCTTTGCGATCGCGATTTTCTCCGTCGCCCTCTCGTAATCTCCCACGATCTTCAGCCGCACGCTTTTTGCTTCCTCAAGTATCTTGAAGAACTCAAGGATCAAGCCGTCCCTCTTCATCTTGAGGATCTTGTGCCCGGCCTCGGTCAGCTTTATCTTCTTCTTTATCTCGAGCAACTCTGACCGAGTCGGGTTCACTTCCTTCTTTACCATCTCTACTCACTCTTTCTGTGCGCAGGGTGGTACTTCTCGATGTACTTCCTGTCTATACGGGTCAGCTGTCCTTCGTGCAACGTCGCAAGCAACTCCCAGGCTATCTCAAGGGTCGTCTCTATGTCCCTATCCTCCTCCCTGTCCTGTCGGACGAACCTCCGCTCGAACATGTCGGCAAAGTCAAGGAACTTCTTGTCCCTCTCTGAAAGAGAGTCCTTTCCAACGATAGCTACCAGACCCCTAAGGTCCTTTCCTTCAGCGTATGCTGCATAGCACTGGTCGGAAACGGCCTTATGGTCCTCCCGGGTCAGGCCCGGCCCTATGCCGGCGTTCATCAATCTTGACAGCGACGCGCCGACATTGATGGGCGGGTAAATGCCAGACCTATGCAGGTCCCTCGCGGCGACGATCTGCCCCTCGGTGATGTAACCGCTAAGGTCGGCGATCGGATGAGTAATGTCGTCGCCTGGCATCGATAGGATCGGGATCTGCGTGATGGATCCTTTCTTGCCTTTGATTCTCCCGGCGCGCTCGTACAGCGTCGCGAGGTCGGTGTACATGTACCCTGGATAGCCCCTTCTTCCGGGCACCTCTTCCCTTGCCGCCCCGATCTGCCTCAGCGCTTCGCAGTAGTTCGTGATGTCAGTGAGTATGACGAGAACATGCATGTCAAGGGAGTATGCGAGATACTCGGCGGTAGTGAGCCCTAGACGAGGAGTGATTATCCTTTCGATCGCAGGATCGTCTGCCAGATTCATGAACACGACGGCTCGCTTCAGTGCGCCCGTCCTCTCGAAGTCGGACATGAAGTACTGCGCTTCCTCGTTCGTTATACCCATCGCGACGAAGACGACCGCGAACTCCTCATCCTTGCCCCTGACCTTCGCCTGCCTCGCAATCTGAAGAGCGATGTCGTTGTGCGGCAGTCCGCTACCAGAGAATATCGGGAGCTTCTGCCCTCTTACCAGAGTGTTCATTCCATCGATTGCTGAGATACCAGTCTGGATGAACTCCTTCGGCTCGTCTCTAGCCCACGGGTTTATGGCCGAGCCGACGATGTCGAGACGATCATCTGGAACGATGGCCGGCCCACCATCGAGCGGATCGCCCGAACCGGACAATATCCTTCCCAACATGTCCTGGGAGACTGGCATCTTCATGGTCTCTCCCAGGAACTTGACGCCCGAGGCTTTTTCGATGCCTGCCGTGCCTTCGAACACCTGGATGACGACGAGGTCCTTCGAGGTGTCGAGGACCTGCCCCCTCTTCGTGGTCCCATC
>JAJRAG010000006.1 GCA_028682925.1 Methanomassiliicoccales archaeon | reverse complement strand
CTCACCGTCATCATCGTCGCCATCCTCATGATGGTCATGGTCCTACAAGGTCGATACTGGACGTGGGAGAAGATCGTGCTCCTATTCTGCGCTTTGAATGTGGTCTATATCCCGGCCGCGTTTCTTGTACATCCTGATATTGGCAGACTTGGGGCCGGATTGATCCCGGGTTTCCCTGGCGGCTTCAGCGGAGAACTGTTCTTCATTCTTATGGCCAACATAGGGACAACGATAGCCCCGTGGATGGTCTTCTTCCAGCAGAGCTCCGTAGTGGACAAGGGTATGAAGGAAAAAGATATCCCGTGGGGCAAGTTCGATACCATGATAGGTGCCGTGTTCACGGTCACCGTGGCCGTATTCGTGATTATCGTGACAGGCACTCTGCTGTATCAGCCAGGTGGAACGACCATCGAGAGCGCTGCACAGGCGGCAGAAGTGATCATGCCCACCAACTCATGGGTAGGTACGTTCCTGGCCATCGGTCTGTTCAATGCAGGTCTGCTTGGGGCCATATGCATTTCGCTTGCAAGCTCATGGGCGGTTGGAGAGGTCTTCGGTTGGGCTCACTCGCTGAACAAGAAGGTCAAGGAGGCTCCTTGGTTCTACGGGCTCTACCTCTTCGCTCTTGTCACCGCCGGCATCGTCGTGTTGATTCCGCGGGCGCCTCTCGTCCTCATAACCTTGTTCGTTCAAGTCATAGCAGTCACTCTTCTACCTGCTGCACTGGTCTTTCTGATACTCCTGCTCAACAGCGAGGAGCTAATGGGCAAGCACAAGAACTCGCTGGCTCAGAACATAGTGAGTTACTCGATCGTGGTTATGATAGTCGCTTTGTCCACCTTGTACGGGCTCAGCGTGCTGTTCCCGGGGATGTTCGGGTGATCGTGAAATGAAGGGGAAATGAATATGGCAAGAAAAGCGAAAGGATGGATCAGTTCCCAGCTCTCCAAGATCAAGGAGATCAACGTGAAGTACGCCACCCCCCGTATTAGGATGACAAAGGGCGTCAAGATCGCTCTTCTGTTGTTGAGAATCTACCTTTTAATACTGGTGCTCATACTTGGTTACAAGTTCTATACCCTCGTGACAGGAGGCGGATGAAGTCCAATGCAGAACGAAGCGGGCAAAGGGAACGGGCCGATCCAGGACTTCCTCCTGACCGATATCATAGGAGTAGATGTGGTCCTCAATGGAAAGAGGATCGGTAAACTCTCCGACATTGTCGTCGTCGACAGGGACAAGGTCGCTGAGGTCACAGACATCATTGTTACTCGTCCCTTTGGAAATCATTCACTGATAGTGCCATGGCCGAAGGTCAAGTCGATGACCGCGAAGGTGATCGTCATTGACCTGGAGAATATCACAAAGTACGAAGCCGAGCCTCCTGAAGGTTCGATCTTGTTGAAGGACCACATTCTGGACAAGAAGGTCCTGGACATGGAGGACAACATCGTCGAGATTGTCTACGATCTCAAACTGATGATGAAGAACAACAGACTCTATGTCACCTATGTGGATTCCGACAAACACGCGCGGCTGAGGAGGGTAGGCATGAGACGCTTGGCCGAAGTGATGCGCAAGCGTGCTGGTGAGACAGAGGATGTCATGATCCCTTGGTTTTACGTTCAGTCCATGCCGACCGACTTGAGCTCCTTCAAAGGAGATGTCAGGCTCAAGGTCTTGAAAGAGAAGCTGAACGATCTTCCGCCGGTGGACTTGGCGGACATTCTAGAGGAGTTGGATCACGATCAGAGACTAGCCGTTTTCCATCAGCTAGACACCGAGCAAGCCTCGGACACTCTGGAGGAGATAAATCCAAACGTCCAGAGATCCCTGATCTCCTCCTTGAGGAGAGAGAAGGTCGCAGAATTGATTGACCTGATGACACCCGGTCAAGCCGCAGATGTCTTGGCAGCTTTACCATCTATGGATGCGAGAGAAATCATAGATTTGATGAATGAAGACAATGCCGTCAAGATAAGATCAATTCTCGAAAAGCAGGACGAGAACATATTGAACTTCACATCATTGAATTTCCTGGCCATGTTTCCCGATGAGACAGCTGAGCAGGCGCGAAGCGAATATCAGTCAATCGCGAAGAGCAAAGACGTCGTCATGTATATCTATGTCGTCGACGAAAACGACAAGCTGCTCGGGGTGCTCGACATAAAAGAGCTTCTGAAGGCGGATGAGAAAGCCCTTCTTGGAGATGTCATGGTAAAGAACGTCATCAGTCTGGGCCTTGACAGCACTCTCAGGGATGCATCAAGGATATTCGCGCGTTATGATTTCAGGGCGGTCCCAGTAACCGACGATGAAGGACGGATCGTTGGGGTGGTCCCGTACCGAGACGTCATGAAGCTGACCCATCATTTCGTAGAGTAGGCGCAGTCCTGCTTGTGTCCAAATCGTCGGATATCCATGGCGGTCCCGATTGCGGATGGGAAGAAAAGGAAGAGAATGGGATGGAGGTCAATCCTAGACGTCAAAGTAAAGGTAGAACTCGTAAGGATGCGGTCTGAGCCTTATCTGGTCGTTTTCCCTTCTCCTCTTGTAGTCGATCCAGGTCTCAATGAGGTCTTTTGTGAACACTCCTCCCTTCAGCAAGAACTCCTGGTCTGCTTCGAGTTCCTCGAGAACCTTCTCGAGCGATCCCGGCACGGTTTTGATTTTCGCCGCTTGTTCGGGCGGCAGTTCGAATATGTCAACGTCCATGGGTTCGCCGGGGTCCATCCTCTTCGCCACACCGTCCAGACCAGCCATGAGTATTGCGGCGAAAGCAAGGTATGGGTTGCAGCTTGGATCAGGAGGTCTGTACTCGATGCGCTTCGACTTGGGGCTATGTGAATAGATTGGTATCCTTATGGCGGCGCTCCTGTTCCGCTGTGAGTACACCAGGTTGACCGGAGCCTCATAGCCCGGGACGAGGCGTCGATAGGAGTTCGTCGTCGGGGAGGTGAACGCGAGCAGTGCTGGGGAGTGCGCGAGCAGACCCCCGATGAAATTCATCGCCATGAGGCTGAGCTGCGCGTATCCTTCCTGATTGTAGAACAGATTGACGCCTTCCTTTGCGAGGCTTATGTGAACGTGCATTCCCGAGCCATTGTCCTGGAATATTGGCTTCGGCATGAATGTGACCGTCTTGTTGTGCTCCTTCGCGACGTTCTTCAGAACGTACTTGTAAAGCATGAGGTGGTCCGCGACCTTCGTCATGGGCTGGTACTTGATGCCTATCTCGCCCTGTCCACCGGTTGCGACCTCGTGGTGGTGCACCTCAACCTCTATGCCCACGTTGGCCATCTTCATGATCGCGGTCGATCTGAAATCCATGAGGGTATCGGTCGGAGGGGCGGGGAAGTATCCCTCCTTATACCGCGGTCTGTAGCCAAGATTCGCTTCTCCGTCCCTTCCAGAGTTCCAAGCCCCCTCTTCCGATTCGAGGTAATAGTAACCGCTGTGCTGGTTCTGGTCGAATCTCACGGAGTCGAAGACGAAAAACTCCGCTTCGGGTCCGAAGTACGCGACGTCCGCGATCTTCATGGACTTCATGTATGTCTCGGCCTTTTGGGCGATATATCGTGGGTCGCGCCAGTATCTCTCTCTGGTCACCGGATCATGAACGTCGCAAATGAAGGAGGCGGTGGGTACCTTGCACACGGGATCGACGAACGCGGTGTTCTGGTCCGGCATCAGGAGCATGTCGCTTTCCTGTATTTCGGCGAACCCTCTGATGCTGGACCCATCGAACCCGATACCACCTGCGAGCAAGTCAGCGCTGAACCTCTGCGCAGGGATCGATATGTGCTGCAGTGTGCCAGGTAGGTCAGTGAATTTGAAGTCCACTATCTTGACCTTACCAGAAGCGCAGAGATCCTGAATCTCCGAGAGCTTGGTCCTGTCCTTCTCCTTCTTCGATTCCCTTAAGGAGTCCCTTCCTCCGAACACGCCTCTTCACTTCCTGTCACTGGTATTGTTCCCGTTTCGGTCTTCAGCATTCCGCCTATCCCAGGTATTCTCTTCACGATGTCACTAAGTTTCACACCCGTCAGAGACTCGACGATGGTCGGAAGCTGAGCAAGGATCTGTGTTATGTCTCCAGTGATCTTGTTCGCACCAGTCGACTTTCCGTCGTTCGAGACTATCACTATCTTCTCCGTCTTTGCGAGCGGGGCGGCGATTGCTTCCGCCATCTTCGGCATCACGTCGACGAACATCGAGGTGATTGCGGCTTCGTTGTACTCACCCCATGCCTCAGCCTTCTTCTGCATCGTCTCGGCTTCAGAGAATCCCTTTTGTTTTATTATTTCGGCCTCCGCGAGACCCGTTGCCCTTATTGATTCTGCCATTCCGCCCGCTTCCTCCGTCAGCCTGTATTTTTCGGCTTCTGAGAGGATTTCGATCTTCTTCTTCTCGGCCTCGGCTGGCTTGACCACTTCAGCAAACAGCTCCTTTTCCTTCCTGGAGATTTCCTTATCCGCGAGTTCGGTCGACAGCTCCTTTTCCACTATCCCTACCTTGATCTCCTCCTGTTTTACCAGCTGTTCGGTTTTGAATTTCTGCAAGTCGTAGGACAGATCTGACACAGCCTTCTTCTGAGCGATTTCCGACTCATACTCAGCCCTTCTCATCTCGAAGTCCCTTCTCGACAGCTCGATCTTGGTGTCCGCCTGGAACCTGACCGTCTTTGCTTCCTCGTCTGCTCTGGCCTCTCCGATAAGAGCGTCCCTCTTGACCTGGGCTATCTTGGGACGACCCAATGCATCGAGATATCCTTGCGAGTCCGTGACGCTCTTGATTGTCAGTGATATGATTTCGAGCCCCATCTTGCCGAGGTCCGAACTCGCAGCGGTCTTGACCTTGTCCGCGAGATCCCTCCTCTTCTGGTATATCTCCTCAGGTGTGAGTGCGCTTATGGTCGCCCTCATGTAACCCTCTATCACCTGGAGGGCGGTTTTCATTATATCGTCCTTCGACCTTGAGAGGAAGTGCTCGGCAGCGGTCATGATTGACAGGTCGTCGCCCTTAATCTTGACTTGGGTGGTCGCCTCGACCGATATCGGAACGCCGTGAATCGAATAGACTTCTGGCGTCCGCACATCAAGGTTCATCAGTTCAAGGGACATCCTGCGGATTTGCTCTTTCACAGGCCATACGAATGTCCCTCCTCCCTTGATGACCCTATAACCGACCATCTTCTTTGCTGTCGCATCGGCGATCTTGTGCTTTCTACCAGATATTATCAATACTTCGTTCGGCCCGCATTTGGTATAGCGTGCTGCCCATATCATGAACAGAAGGGCAAGAACTCCCACTATAGTTCCAAGAATTTCGTATTCATACATCTCTACGACCTCCTCTTCTCAACCACTACTGATGTAGTACTCTGGACCAACCCCTCTTCCTTCAACCTCTCGGCCACATTGTTCCTGAGTTGCTCTCGATCCTGACCGAAGTATATCCTCGGTCTGTCCGCGGCGAGGTGCTCTTCTCCGATCTTGTAGACCGAGATCTCGCGCCTCTGACCCAGGCTCTCGTATCTCAGGCATACGTCTTCCTTGAGGATCGTCTTGTGCAACTCCTTCCAGAAATCGTCCTTCACATGGTTCAGAAATAAAGAATAGGGGGAGAAGATCGATCTGTTTGACATCAGGTAAGAGGAAACCTCCTTCCGAAGGGCCACCAGCTCCTCAATCTTGAAGAACTTCGAAGGTTTGTCTATGAGGTCGAAGTTCAACATCGTAGTCCCTGATTTCTCGTGGGAGAATATTGGGAGCCACACCTTCTTCCTGATGTCCTGGAATATGAATGCCGGTGGGTAGAGCTTCAGGTCAGCCCACAGGAATATGCTGACCCTGAGTTCATCCTCGCTCTTGATCACCTTCGTTGAAATCAACTGTCTGCTGAGCTTCCGGTAGACTTCCCCAACGTCTTCCCCGGTTACCTTAATGCCTCCTTCCTCGAGCTTCAGTTTCTCTCCTACCAGGAAGACTGGGATCCTGCTGTTGTTCGGAAGCGTAATCGAGTAGTACGGAAGGGTCCTATGATCGACCAGAGTCTCTATGGCTTCCTCCACTGCCATCGCGAGGGTCTGAAGGTTGCCCTTCTCGATCCTGAACCCACCGATGTCAGCGTAGTAGATCTCCTTCAGGATCGGGTGCGACCCATTGGGTCTCCAGTAGACAGGGATGGATGCCGTTCTCCCTTCTGCAACATCGTCGAGGTCGATCTTGAGAAAGTACCTTGGCGTCCCGTGTCCAGTCTCATAATCCAAGTTGTTGCAGAGCTCGACCGGGAACTTCAAATCGCATCCTCTCCCTTTTCTCCAGTTCTCACCCGCACGACCTCCTCGATCGGAGTGATGAAGATGATACCGTCCCCGACGCTCCCTGTCCAAGCGGCTTTCAATATCTCGTGAGCGACCGCTTCGGCATTCTGATCGCTGACCACCGTCTCGAGTCTGATCCGCGGTATCAAATGGACGGAGTACTCCGAAGCCCTCCATTGTTGCTTGAATTCCTTCTGCTCGCCGCTACCCGATACCTCGATAACATTCATGCTCGGTACGCCGATGCTTTCGAGCGCGTCCCTCACGTTATTGAGCTTCTCGCGTCTGATTACTGCCTCAACTTTCTTCATCACGAGCCTCCCTTCGATGTCCTGCTGGAGATCGACGTGAATGAATGAACCCCCTCTTCGCCCAAGACCGTGGGGCCTTCCTCACCAGTTCGTATGCGAACGGCATTCTCTACAGGCAGCACGAACAACTTACCATCACCAATCTCTCCAGTCCGAGCCGCTTCACATATTCCCGCGATTATCCGTTCGACGTCCTTGTCATTGACGACCACTTCCACCTTGGTTTTCGGGAGCATGTCGACGCGATAGGTTCCGGCACGGTGTGAGAATTCCAATCCTTTCTGTTGCCCCCTGCCCTTCACCTCGTAGGAGGTCAGACCCATTATCCCCATTTCGTCAAGGGCCAACCTGACTTGGTTGAACTTCTCCGTCCTGATTATCGCTTCGATTTTCTTCATCGTGTACCTTCCTACGAATAAGCGCTTTCGCCGTGCTGGATGATGTCCGCACCGATCCTCTCCTCGTCCTTGTTCAACCTGAGCTCCGTGAACTTGCCAATCGCTTTGAGCAGAACGAACGTCGCACCGAATGCGAATGCCCAGACCGCTGCTACTGCTATTAGTTGAGAAACGATCAGATCCGTGCCGCCGAAGAGCAGTCCGTTCTTACCAGCAGAGTTCACTGCGGTTGTTGCGAATATGCCTGTCGCGATCGCACCCCAAGTCCCTCCGACTCCATGGATCCCCCAGACGTCGAGGGCATCGTCCACTCTTATCCTGCGTCTCACTATTATTCCGAGATAGCAGAAGATGCCTGCACCGAGCCCGATGATGATCGCCCCGGTGGTGTCCACGTATCCTGCCGCAGGCGTAATCGCCACAAGTCCAGCGATTCCGCCAGTTATCAGGCCAAGAACACCGGGTCTTCCGAGATGCAGCCAGCTAATCGTTCCCCAGGTGACTGCAGCGGTCGCGGCGGCTATCTGGGTGACCACGAAGGCGTTGACTGCGACTTCATTGGCAGCAAGTGCGCTTCCTCCGTTGAATCCGAACCATCCGACCCAGAGTAGAGCTCCGCCCAGGATAACCAGCGGTATGTTGTGCGGAACATCGTTCCCGTCGCCTGCGGTGAACCTCTTCCCGAGTACCATCGCCGCCGCGAGCGCCGACACACCCGAGGCGATGTGAACCACGGTCCCTCCCGCGAAGTCGAGCGCTCCCAGCTTGCCGATCCATCCTCCGCTGCCCCATACCCAGTGGGCTATGGGGTTGTAGATGAGAATTGACCATATTACTATGAACACGATAAGAGCCTTTGATCTCATGCGTTCCGCAACGGCACCCAGTATCAGGGCGACGGTTACTATGGCGAAGACGCCCTGGAACATCATGAACTCGAGTTGAGGAATCGATGTGGCGTAGACGGGGCTAGGCGTGAGGCCGACGCTTCTAAGCATCACGAAGTCGGGACCACCGATCACACCGTTCATGTCAGGTCCGAAAGCCAGAGAGTAGCCGATTACTACCCAAATTACCGTGACGATCCCTATCACGATGATACTCTGGCCAAGCATCGAAAGAACGCTCTCCTTTCTCAGCATCCCGCCGTAAAACAAGGCTACCGCAGGGGTCATGATGAAAACGAGTGCCGTGCAAACCAGCACCCAGGCCGTGTCCGCTTTATCGATGTTGCCATCTGCTGCTGCGGCAGGAACTGCAAGTGCAGGGATAAGCAGAAGAAGAAACGCTGCAATGATCGCAATCCTCGCAACTCTCCCGATCATGATTTCACCCTTCCGATGTGCAGATCGTTTTGAGGAGCGCTATGTAGGGCAGACTAGCATTCGGTCTCAATAGGAGGTACTCGTCAATTGTAGGCAACATGAGGGGATTGTATAGACAAAAGACTAGAAAAGCATTTCGATTGTGTACATGTGCTTTGCAATTCATATATTACTAGACATATGTATGGAAAGAATCGCAATCAATCTACACCATTGGACGGACTTTTGTGGTGCAAAGCGCCGGATCGGTTATGACGCCGACTCCGATCCGGTCCAGTCACGGGATTTGCGGCGACGAGAAGGGGTCGAACCCTTCTTGAGTGCATGACCCGATACTGGTCGCTTTGCGCTACATATATCTAGTAATTACCTATTTCAATGTTCCTTTGACCAATATATTCATCACAGTATAGACAAACAGTGCTTGAGAGTTAGATCGAATCTAAACTGTGTCGGTATTACTGCCATGTATTTATTTCGAGATATCGTATGGAAGACAGCGCTCTGAGGGGAGCTTGCATGAACAAGAAAGAGGTACTGAGAATAGGACTCGCTCAGATTGATGGAGTGGTTGGAGACATATCTCGCAACGCCGCAAAGATCATCGAGTACTATGATGAAGCAAACGAGAATGCGGTCGACATCGTCACATTTCCGGAGCTTTCAATCACTGGCTATCCTCCCGAAGATCTCCTGCTAAAAGAGGAATTCATTGAAGACAACCTTTCTGCACTAAGAGAAATCGTACTACATACAGAAGAAAGAGACGCTGTTGCCGTTATCGGGTATGTAAACAAGGACAACGCGGGAAACGCATTCAATTCAGCTGCTGTCGTCTATCGTGGAAGAGTCTGTGGCAATTATCACAAGATACTGCTTCCGAATTATGGCGTGTTCGATGAGAGGAGATATTTCGTACCTGGAACAGAAGCGACCGTCTTCCATCTAGACGGTATCTGTGTCGGTGTTAACATATGCGAGGACATCTGGCACCCAGAGGGCCCATCACTCACGCAGGCTAGAATGGGCGCCGAATTGATAATCACGCTGAACTCCTCTCCTTATCATATTGAGAAATGGAAAGACCGGTTGGGTGTGTTACGGGAACGATGCAGGGAAATCCATCGATTCATCGCCTATGTGAATCTCGTAGGCGGGCAGGACGAGCTCGTTTTCGATGGCGACAGTCTTGTAATAAGTCCAGAAGGGGAGATGCTTGCCAGAGGTGCGAGGTTTGAGGAAGATCTCCTGATAGCGGACATTAGTCGAACTGACCTAGGATCTGTTGGGAAGCTAGATTTGACAATCTCTTGTCCAATTGACTATTCGAAATCAGAGTTCACAGTTATGACCGCGGAGAATGTCAGGAGAAAGAAGAAGAAACCACAGACGCGCGCAAGTAGAGGCGAAGCGCTTCCCAGAATCGCTGAGATCTATGCCGCTCTCGTCTTAGGGACGAGAGATTACGTAAGGAAGAATGGGTTCAAGGCGGTTCTTCTTGGATTAAGTGGGGGAATAGACTCAGCCCTGACCGCGGCAATTGCCGCGGACGCTCTAGGGAAGGAGAACGTCAAGGCTGTCATGATGCCTTCGCAGTTCACATCCAAGGAGAGTTTGGAGGATGCCGCCATGATTGCTGGAAATCTTGGAACGGATCTCTATAATATCCCGATAACCAGCACATACTCCTCTTATCTCGATTCCCTGTCCGATGTATTCAGGGACCTGCGGCAGGACGTCACCGAGGAAAACATACAGGCTAGGATTAGAGGCAACTTGCTTATGGCCCTTTCAAACAAGTTCGGTTGGTTGCTTCTGACGACTGGCAACAAGAGTGAGATGAGCGTCGGTTACTGCACCCTCTATGGAGATATGAGCGGGGGATTCGCGGTCATCAAGGATGTCGTCAAGACGGATGTCTATGCTCTGTGCCGATACAAAAATGAGGTCTCCGGGAGAGAAATCTTTCCGAGAAGGGTGCTTGAGAAGGCTCCGAGTGCTGAACTGAGACCCGGGCAGAAGGATACGGACACGCTTCCGTCATATGAGATACTCGATCCGATTCTGCAAGCGTATGTTGAAAGGGACGAGAGCCCGGAAGAGATAATCCAAAGAGGGTTTGGGAGGGAGACCGTTGAATGGGTGATTAGGAACGTTGATAGGAATGAATACAAGAGAAGGCAGGCGCCTCCAGGCGTCAAGATAACGCAGAGAGCATTCGGAAAGGACAGGCGAATGCCAATAACGAATGGATACAAACATTAGAATCCGTCTTGCAGTAATTTTCAACTCTGCGAGAATGCTGGTATCGACTCAATGTGGTCTCCGGGCCCTCATTCAGATCATGTATGCGACCACGCTCACTTGCTTGAGAAACATCATGCCAAATCTCCGTCGATTCGGCAAATGGAGATCTTGGACATCTCAATCGTTCGAGCAGAGTTCGAACATGAGCACATGAGAGCTCAGAAAGCGAGTAGAAGAGTTCACGACCCGTTGGCACATTTCTGTTACAATTCAATCGAGACAAGAAGATCTGGCTTGGGCTGGCTTAGTTCCTGCTGGTCCCACATCTCTAGCACTCCTGGATGAAAAATTCTGATTGAGAAGACAGCGCCGGATGGCATTGGCAAGTCCGTTTGAATTGGGTAGGCTTGATATAGTCGAATCTGTTGTCGTCTCTCAACGATGGTTAACAGAGGGAGGCAATTCGCTCTATGAGAGACGGACTCGACAATGGCGAGAATAACTATCGAGAATTAGCGACATTCAGCCCTGCATCTATACGAATATCGAAGATTTTGTTATTGTTCTGCGCAAATGTACGACAAATTATATGTGCCAAATCATCATTTAGCCCCTCTATCACGACACATGATAGCAAGGGACACGTATTGTGGCCTTCAAAGTCTCCTAGTACGCGTTGACCTACGCTGGAATAGTATCAAATCAATTCCTGAGGAGTAGGACTCCATGGCTGACTCAAAGAAGTTCACCCCGATTACAGGTTGCTTGATTCCAAGCAAGTTTCCTTTCATAGAGAAATCAAGCAGGATGGGAGGGATGCGATGTCCCGAAGTGAACCTGCGTGCCGTCTCGATACTGAACGAGAAGATTCACCACGCCGCGAACGAGGGGTACAATCATATGATCTTGAAGAACGTGTTCGACATTCTGGCGCCTATCCCGATACTCAGTAGAAATGGACGCGATGACAACTCTGAAAGGGGGATGGAAGTCTTGAATGGCGTCGGGGAGGTCCGCGGATGAGAACCACCTCATCTGACCTGCCGCCCATTTCTGAAGGGGCAGTCATAGTGGAACCGAAAATCATGGAGAACTCGGTGAATAGGGCTTCCCCGATCCTTGCGCCAACGATCAACCCTTGGTCATTTCGCTCCGGCATGCAGGACCTCTTCCCTGGCGGTGAGGTCGGCCAGGAGACCGAGATCGCCAGGGGTCTAGAAGCCTTGCATATCCCTGATCTCAAAATCATCTCGTCCCCCGGCTTGCTGGCTTTCTATTCACGCGACCAAGCGGATGTTCCCGATCTCCTCCGCAACGTCCTCTTCAACAGTCTACCAGATGCTGTTGCTCTGCCTTTCTCCGTAGATGCCATACCGTCCGTTCTGAGATACGCCGCCAAGAAAAAAACCCCCATCGTCGTCCGCGGGGCAGGCTCCTCGCCTCTCGGCGGCTCCATCCCTGTCAACAAGGGCATAGTGTTGGACATGAACGCCTTGGACCGCGTGCTTAGGTTCGATGCCAGCCAGAGGGCGGTCAAAGTGCAAGCGGGGATACGGTGGGCCGACCTGGACTGGCTCCTGGAACAGCATGGGTTGTGCGTACCCTGTACGCCCTCCAGCCGCTTCTCCACCGTTGGAGGGTGGGTGGCGACGGGCGGGATAGGAATTTCCAGCATCTCGGCCGGCCATCTGAGCCGTTCGGTGCTGGAGCTGGATGTGATAGACTCCGAGGGCGTCCTCAGAAAACTGACCCCAAGAGATCGCGATTTCAGATCCCTATTCGGAAGCGAGGGACAGCTTGCGGTGATCGCCTCAGTCACTTTGCAAACGAAGGCCAAACCGGCCTCGCCTGCGCCAAGATTGACCTTCTTCCCGGACCATGCGTCCGCTCTCAATTACTCTATGAACCTGGCCTCGGCGGCACAAAGGTCCATGGACCTAACCTATTTCAGTCCGGCAAAGTTCGACGCCATCAACCGTATCCTGGGCAAGTACCACTTCCCGGTGGCGCATGGCGTCCTTTCATGCTACGAGAGCGAGGAGGACCCGGCCATGAAGACCGCACCTCCCCTACCTGAGCAGGCCAGGCCGGCGCACCAGTACCTGGCGCACCTGCTCTGGAACGAGCGCTTCTTCCCCATGAAGTCCAGGAAGCTCGGCCCCGGGCTCATGGGGGCGGAGGTTCTAGCACCACGAGCGCACCTGGTCGACATCGTGGCCAAAGCGGAGAAGGTGTGCTCGAGCCACGACATCGAACCGATGATCGAGATTCATTTCTTGGAGGGCGGGGACGGAATGCTGCTCTGCTCTTACATCACGGACCAGGCCAGGCAGCTCAAGTACACT
>JAJRAG010000204.1 GCA_028682925.1 Methanomassiliicoccales archaeon | reverse complement strand
GAACGGCATCTACGTGATGCCGAGTTGGATACTACTGTACTCACTTGCCAGCTTGCCATTCGGCCAGGTCCTCATGCGAACACTTCGCTACTTCGCTTTCAAGAAGCGGCTAGATGCGCTCAAGGCCGAGGGAAAATGAGGATCACGATAAGCGGTCCACCTGGATCAGGAAAGAGTACGGTCTGCGAGATGCTCTCAGCTCGTCTCGGAATAGAATGCGTCATATCAGGCACGCTTTTCAGGGAAATGGCAGAGGAGCAAGGATTGAACTTGGAGGAGTTCGGCAAGCTTGCCCAGCTTCAGCCGAGGTTTGACAGGCTTCTCGATGAGAGAATGGTGAGAACTGCAAAGGAGAAGAAGGATATCATCCTCGAGGGAAGACTGACCGCCCACATGCTGTCTCGGAACGGCATAATAGCCACGAAGATTTTCTTGGATGCGGAAATCGACATCAGGGCGAAGAGAATCGCAGGGAGAGAGGGAATCGACGTTAGGGAGGCGAGAAGAAGGATCCTGGAACGCGAGGAATGTGAAGCGAGCAGATACAGAGACTTCTACGGGATCGATCTGTCTGACAAGAGCTTGTACGACCTCGTCATCGACACCACCAATCTCTCCCCGGAGCAGGTCGTCGACATTATCATCTCTCACCTGGAGGCCTAGAGTTGCAGAGGACCCTCATAAGAGAAAGGAGCCCGATCTCGACCAAGTGGGGAAAGCCCCCATCTGAAAGAAGCGTAGATGAGATTCTCGACGCTGGAGTAATCAATCTTGACAAACCTCAAGGACCTACTTCTCACCAGGTGACCGCCTGGGTTAGAGACATTCTGGGAGTGAAGAGAATTGGCCACGGTGGAACCCTCGATCCGAAGGTCAGCGGTGTCCTGCCAATAGCGACCGGCAGGGCGACTAGGGCTACCGATATCACGCTGAAGACTGACAAAGAGTACGTCTGCATGATGAGACTTCACCGAGACAAGAAGGATGAAGATGTCAGAAGAATCACCTCGACGTTCGTCGGGGACATATATCAAACACCTCCAGTGAGATCGGCCGTCAAGCGTCAGATGAGAATCAGAAAAATCCATTCCATTCAGATTCTCGAAGTGAAAAACAGAGACATATTGTTCAGAGTGACTTGCGATGCGGGCACTTACGTCAGGACGCTATGCGTAGACATCGGGGACGCGCTCGGCGTTGGAGCGCACATGGAAGATCTGCGAAGGGTAAGATCTGGCAACATGAAAGAGGAGGAGTCTGTTCAGTTGCAGGACATCAAGGACGCTTGCGTGCTCTGGAGAGAAGAGGGGGACTCAGAGTGGTTGAAGCGAATTGTCCGGCCCTTTGAATACCTGTTCGACCCTCTCCCGAAGATCATCATCAAAGACAGCGCGGTGGATGCGATCTGCCGCGGTGCGGACCTCGCGGTCGTCGGAATAGTCAAATTAGATGATATCGTCTTGAATGGCTCTACCGTGGCCATCATGACCGAGAAGGGCGAGGGAATTGCGATGGCAAGAGCAGAGATGAATGCGAGTGAGATCCTCACGGCAAGAGAGGGAATCGCGGCAAAGACCGAGCGTGTCTTCATGACACCGAACACATACCCGAGCATGTGGTGACTTCTTTCGCTAGAACTCGAGAAGAGACTTCTGGTTCTTGATCAAAGGGTGCGCGTCGATATCAAGAGACCTTTGTATCTCTGAAGCCAGCTCCACGGAGAATCCATGGTAGGTGAAAACAACTGAAGGGTCGCACGCCTTCACGAAGGCCATGAGTTCTTCGAAGTCAGCATGGTCGGATAGAGGGAACGCTTCGTCCACGCGCATCTTGTACTTGAACGAAGAATCGATTGCCCAACCGGACACGGCGGCGGTCCGTAAACCTTTCTTCTTCCAATATTGCATCAGATTCGAGTTCCTGACACTCGGGGGGCAGATCAAAAGGAACGGTTCCTTAGCGGTCTCTCTCGAATAGGGTGTGCACTTTGAGATGAGATCCGGGCTCGCGACCAACTCTGTCGCGTTCATGACCGATCCGTGTAAGTAGGGTTTGAGGTCGTTGAACATCGTAATGAGCTCCTGCGATTTTCCCAGTGGGTACGCAAGCAGCGCGACCGATATTCCCTGTGATATGCTATCCTCTACCCAATCTCTCATGACCCCCATCATCCCATCTGTCGGAGGGAACACATATCGAGGAACACCATAGGTGGCTTCTGTTATCAAGACGTCAACCTTGATCGGTCTGGCCCCTGTCATTCCCAGTCGATCTCTTGGGCAGAAGTCCCCCGTATAAAGGGCCCTCCGCCCTGAGTCCACCAGGAACATCACAGAGCCAGCCACATGACCGGCGTTTTTCATCTCGATTCCGCCCCATTCACTTGATTCCAACGTACGACCAAGTCTGCTAGAGGCGCAGCGGAGCGTGGTGTCGGAACATAGCACCTTTTTTCCTTCTATGTCCCTTGGAAGATGGTCCTCGTGGGCGTGCGAGATGCAATATATGTCGGAATTCCTGACGACCGCTGGATCGAAATAGCAGCGAGGTTTTCCCAAATACTCAACCCCGTTGCCAAGCCTTACCTCCAGCGTGTTCGCGTCCATCGACTTCTGGCTATGGAAGAGGTCGTATTTATCTCGTTTGAGCTGCAAAACAGAGAGCGTTCGATATCGTTCAATTGACGCCGCAGCTGAGATGGCGCTCCCGCACAAGACCCGACATGAACCTCAAATCGCTGAAGAGTCAGAGATGATTGACATGCTAGAGTGCATTCTTTGGCCATTGAACAGATAGTATCTGAATGAACTTGGTTTCAGATAACCTTCAAAGGGTTTATTATGTAGATGCAATCTAGAATGGTAGTCAGACAACCATGATTTCGAATGCAAGTCTTGAGGAAGTGAGGTCGTTCAAGATCGAATGCCGGCGATGTGGCCACTCGTGGTTCAAACGTGAAGGAGAGGAAACGCACGTTTGTCCGATGTGCAGCACCCCGTACATAGAGGACGAGCAGACCAATCTCATCAGGAAGAGCTGAGCATCCTACTTCGATGCCTAATACCTGATTCTTCCAGACATTCCCCATGCAGTGTTGTAGGCACATCGTTCCCATGTCGACTTCGATTTATCCTTTTTTCAGGGTGAGCGTACGCCCAGCTCATGAGGTACCTTAGGATTTGCATTTGTGATCTGTTCATCCATAATGGTACGAGCATTTGAGGCATGAGATCTTTGAATCTGGATGAGTCGTGAAGTACTTTCGGACAACTCCTACCTCCACTCATTTATAACATAAAGTAGACTTCAAAAAGGGGAGGCGATGACTTTCGCGATTCCGGAGATTCTGACACATGCCGATGTCGAGGACGAGGTTCAAATCGACATTGCTCAGGAGAAGACCATCAATACCTCCATACCGGCCATCGACGCCTTCCTTGGAGGGTTCAAATCCTCTCAAATCGCTCTCGTGGACAGCTCAGACTGGATGTTGTTCGACCTGACGCACACTCTCTGCGTAAACGCTATTAATGATCTTGATGGGGAAGTAGTGTGGGTGGATGGCGGCAACTCCGTCAATCCCTACGAGCTCGCAGGCCTTTGCAAGCGCTTCAGGATGGATATAGGCGAGACCCTTGACCGCATAAACATATCGAGGGCGTT
>JAJRAG010000203.1 GCA_028682925.1 Methanomassiliicoccales archaeon | reverse complement strand
GTCGCATGCTCGATGACCGAGTGATGCCCCATGCCGACAATGACTTCGAGGACCTTCCCAGACCCCTTTGCACCAAAGTCATCCAAGAGCTCTCCAGCAGACTTACCCGAATAGCAGGACTGCGCGGCAGCAGCGCATAGCTCCTCGGCATTCTTTGTGTGCGATAGCAGGCGGACCTTCATGTTCTAAGACTCCACCACAATCAGCGGGAGAGGATAAATTGTTTTCATTTTGCCTCGTCGTAGGTGTAGGAAATATGTACGTCCGCGACGGCGTTTCTTCCGGAGCCTTCGGCCGGTTCATTCTTTTCTTTGCCCAGGAGGTCGCGCAACCGGTAGACCGATACGTCAGCATGGGACAGCAGCCTGGATATGCCATCTATATGTCCGTCCCCGACGACCGCCAGGACGTCGGAGTACTGCTGGGAGGCGCTCTCGATTCGAGCGGCCATTAAACGATTCCGTTCTTCGATGAGCACTCTCATGACGGTCGGGAATTGCTCTCCGATCTGCTCGATGTACTTCTCTTCGTTCTCCTCAAACTTCTCGAGTTCCTTTTCGACCCGGTCCCGGGAGATGAACAATCCGGCCACTGATGAGAACATCAGATTTATCTTTTCCTTCACTGGCATTTCACCCCAAAGCTTCGAGAACAGGGCTGAGGCATCGGCGTCGATGAGAAGTACTTCCGCTCCGACCTCATTGGCGGCCTTTGTCGCAGTAAGCATCTCTTGGCCCACCTCTCCCCCGAACTCCCTTGCCATCCTCTTCTGGAACTGCGCGAGGATGCGATATATGACCGGTGCATTGCGCTTGCTGCCTGGATGGAGAAGAGCCTCATACCTGCCAGGATCCAGTTCCAAGCAGACGACGCGAGGCGTCCTCTCCAAGATTATCTCCCTGACCCGGTCGGATATGTTGAATACGTGGCCGACGCCGACAAGTGTGATCATCGCTCTTTCAAGACACTAAGCTTTTAATAATGTTTTCTTCCTGCGTAAACCGATGCGAGAATCCAGGCCTCGGAAGTACGATCTCGTCGCGTTCGACATGGATGGCGTTCTTGTTAAGTATCCCAGCTCCTGGACCTGGGTCCATCATCACTTTGGAGTGACGAACGAGACCGCCTTGGATGCCTATATACAAGGCCAGATAGACGACAGGGAGTTCATGAGGAGAGACATATCGCTCTGGATTCAGAGGAAAGAGGATCTGTGCAAAGCGGACATCGATCGGATCCTCGAAGACCTCCCGGTGACAGAAGGAATCGAAGATACGATCTCTACGCTGAAACGTGAAGGGATCAAGACCGCTATAGTCAGCGGCGGCCTCGATTCTGTGGCCAGAGGTATGTCCGAACGATATGGTTTTGAAGGGTGGATAGCCAACGGCCTCGAATGCAATCGCGCAGGCAGACTCACAGGCGAAGGCATACTGAGGGTGGAGCTCATGAACAAGCGGTCAGCGCTCGACTCGTTCCTCAAGTTGTGGGGCATTGGAAGAGAAAGGACGGCATGCGTCGGGAACAGCTTCGTGGACGTGTCCATGTTCGAGGATTGCGGCCTCAAGATAGCTTACAATCCTATCGACGACATAGTCTCCAAGAAGGCGGACGTCGTGATAAATGCGGAAGACCTGAGGTCGATCCTCCCATTCATATTGGACTAGGCAGCAGGTGAGAACGGGAAGAGAAGAACCATCTTACTCATTGTACCCGTGCTCCCCGACTAGGGGTACAAAAACGCATCCTCCGAGATTCTCTTGTGTGAATTGATGGTCCCTCCGCACTACTAGCATCAACTCCTGGTATAGTCTCCCGCCGACAGGCACGAGAAGCTTCCCTCCCTCCGCAAGCTGCAGTTTCAAGGGTTCCGGGATCGACGGAGCGGCCGCAGCCACAGATATCCTATCGTATGGAGAGTGCTCCGGCAGACCATTGGATCCGTCCTCTATTATCACAGTGACGAGTTCTGAGTATCCAGCATTATCCAGGTTGGCCCTTGCACTCATGGCCAGAGTCTCGATTCTCTCCACGGAGAATATATGCCCGGTCGGTCGCACCATCTCCGCCATGACGGCAGCATGATAACCTGACCCACTCCCGATCTCCAGTACCTTATTGCCTTTGTGCAGATCGAGGTTCTCGACCATGATCCCCACCATATGCGGTGCCGATATGGTCTGACCCTCGCCGATATAAAGAGGGGTATCCTGATAGGAGCTGTCCTGCAATTCCTCCGGCACGAATAGATGTCTGGGAACCCTCTCCATAGCGAGGCTTGCCTCTGGTGTGGAGATGTACCCTTGCTCCAGAAGGCGCTTGACCATTCTCGACCGCTGCTCATTGAATCTCATTTCCAGACAAACCTCACGCATATGTGGTTCGAACGGATTTCGCGTAGATCCGCACAATGTTCTTCGCCTGGGCGCAACCCTCTCTGATGATCCCATTTGTCGTCTTTATGCTGTGAATCGCCACATTGTGCTTCCCAACAACCATAAGATCCCCGACGTAGAACTCCTCGTCAGGAAGAGCGGTGACCTCGACAGGAATCGTCTTGTCCACTTTGTTTATCGATATCTTCACTCTGACCTTGTCGAACTTCTTTGCCCATATGGTTCCAATCTTACCAACAGGACAGGTGTCAACGCGTCTGTCGTCGACCTCGATGGAGGTCACGATCACCTGCACGTCGTCGACCATGAGCTCATCCCCGACAGAAAGCATCTCGTCGGGACCTAGTTCAATAGCCTTTCTCTTGGACTTGTCAAATTCGCTGACGATTATTGGTACTCTGATCGGCCTTGGCTCACTGATGATTTCCGGATGAACGGTGCCGCACTTCAGACACTTGATGACGGCCTCCATTGTCTCCTTCTTCCCGCTGATTCTTCCCTTGAGAACCTCATGCAGGCATTTTTCTCCACATGATGGGCAATCCAAAAAAAGAGCGTTGGGCACTGTCATAACCATCCTCCAAGTCCAATTCACCACGCACGATGTTATACTTATCGGTCTATCTTGAACGG
>JAJRAG010000047.1 GCA_028682925.1 Methanomassiliicoccales archaeon | reverse complement strand
CCAGGAAAGCGATTTTCATCCCTTTTGCCCAGGCCGTGCCGCTCAAGTACTCCATTGACCCCGAGCACTGCCAATACCTATTGAAAGGTAGTTGCGGCGTCTGCAAGAAGGTCTGCCCTTCCAGGGCAGTCGACTTCGATATGTCCGAGTCCCTGGAGACGATCGAGGTCGGTGCTGTGGTAATCGCGACGGGATTCGAACCCATAGAAGCTTCTCAATTCAGAAACTACGGCCATGGCATCTACCCGGGAGTGCTTACCTCGTTGGAGTTCGAGCGTCTGTTGAGCCCATCTGGTCCTACTGGTGGCAGATTGGTGCTACCAGGCAAGACAACTCCACCGAGGTCGATCGTACTGATCCAGTGCGTTGGTTCTCGGGATTCACGTTTCTGCGTGCACTGCTCAAGATTCTGTTGCATGGCCTCGATCAAGCAGGCTCTAGTCGCATTGGAGCATGAACCATCGATTAAGAGTATTCACATCTGCTACCTCGATTTGAGGACATATGGGAAGGACTTCGATAGATACGCGAATAGGGCCAAGGAGGAAGGCATTACTCTCCTCAAGGGGAAGGCCGCTGAGGTTTCAGAAAGCGATGATGGACTTCGGGTAAAGGTCGAAAACGTGGTGACCGGAGAGATCCAAGCGATCGAGACCGATATGGTCGTCCTTGCGATGGCGGCCACCCCTCCTCGAGGTCTAAAGGAATTGGCTGAAGCTCTGAAGGTAGGGATCCGCGAGGACGGATTCATCGACGTCAAAGAGAAGGAAGGTAGCCCGGTCAGGACGACCAGGGAAGGTGTCTTTGCGGCAGGTTGTGTCAACGGACCCAAGGACATTCCTGATAGTGTCTGCGAGGCGTCGGCCGCTGCGGCTCAGGCTCTTGCGCTTTTCCCTGACAGGGAACCCTTGGGCATACTCGAGCAATCTTACCGAGATGTGTCTGGTGAGGACATTAGAATTGGAGTGTTTCTCTGCCATTGTGGCACGAACATAGCCTCCGTCATCGACTTGCCGACGGTCTCCAACGCCGTGAAAGGAATCCCTGGTGTCGTCCATGTGGAGGAGAATCTGTTCTCTTGCTCTGAGAGCACGCTGAATGAGATCGCGAACAAGATAGAGGTTGACAAATTGAATAGGATCGTGGTCGCCTCATGCTCCCCGAGAACCCATGAGCCAGTATTTCGAGATACTCTGGCAGAGGCTCATCTCAATCCATATTTGTTGGAGATGGTGAACATACGGGATCAGTGCTCCTGGGTTCATAGAAAGGAGCCCGAGCGAGCGACGAGGAAGGCGATCGAGCTGGTAAGGATGGGCATCGCGAAAGCATCTCTGCTCGAGCCTCTGCAACCCTCATCAACATCCCTGACAGCTGGCGCATTGGTCGTGGGCGGAAGTCTGGCAGGCATTTCCGCAGCCACGGATCTAGCAGTTCAAGGGTACGAGGTCACACTGGTGGAGGAATCCAATTCTCTCGAGGATCTGAGAATGGCGGTCGAAGAAGACTCGAACGTGACCGCCCCATCATCTCTTCAAAATCGACTAAAGAAGGTGGTCGAAGAGAATAAGGTGGTCATCAAGACCGGCGTGCGATTGAAGGCCGTAGAGGGTTCAGTGGGCAATTTCAGAGTCTCTTTTGACGATGGCACAAACCTCAGCGTCGGTGTCATGATTCTAGCCACACGTGGTAGACCAGCCACGATGAGCACCCCTAATCCTCCTGGCATATTGACCTCCGAAGATCTGGATGAAATGCTCCGGAGAGGTGCTCGTTTCCCAGATCAGATATCTTTCATACAGTGCGTAGGTGTCAGAAACGAAAAACTCGGCTGCTCTAGGTTCTGTTGCCTGAGGACGCTTGAACAAGCGCTCAAGCTGCGGCGAATGGGAAAAATCGTGAACGTTCTATACAGAGACTTGATGTTCTACCAAAGGGGAGCGGAGGAACTCTATGCAACGGCATGTGGGGAGGGAGTGCGATTCTTTCAATATGATGGTGTGCCGTCAATCAAAGAAGGCAGGTTGGAGTTCAATTCTCCTGTCGATGGAGATATTTCAATCCCTGAGGGGCTCGTCGTTCTGGGCGTTGGAATGGCGCCGGCCGCTTCAATCGCTGAGCTGAGCAAGATGTTGAGAGTACCGATCTCCGGTGAGGGGTTCTTCCTGGAGAAACATCCGAAGCTTGCGCCGGTCGAGTTCGCTGTCGATGGCATTTATTTGGCCGGCAGCGCTCAGTATCCAATGACCCCAGTTGAGTCGATCATCCAAGGATCAGCAGCCGCGGCCAAAGCGTCATCGATTCTTAGCAGGAAGACTCTTTTCTCATCGCCGGTCATCTGCACCGTTGACAGCGGGAAGTGCAGGGGATGCGGGGAATGCGAAGCATTGTGCAAGTTCGGTGCCGTCAGGATCGTTCTGATCGGGGACAATAAGGTCTCCGAGATAAACCCAGTGCTCTGCAAAGGATGCGGTGTCTGTGCGGTCTCGTGTCCCTCAAATGCGATAATCGCGAAGGGGTTCACTGACAGACAGCTGACCGAGGCAATATGTGAACTTATGGAGAGCGAGACATGAGCTGGCATCCAAAGATAGTCGCCTTCTGCTGTAACTGGTGCGCGTATGCTGGTGCGGATCTCGCTGGCATATCACGAATACAGTACTCTCCGGACATCAGAATCTTGAGGGTCATGTGCTCCGGAAGGGTCGATCCTGCATTGGTCTTGAAATGTTACGAGAGAGGAGCTGATGGGGTCATGGTTCTTGGTTGTCATCCAGGTGACTGCCGTTACATAGCTGGTAATGAGGAAGCGCAGAGACGGGTTGAGACCACGAGAGATTTGATGGAGCTGCTCGGAATCGACCCAAGAAGACTTCTGCTGGAATGGATTTCCGCCTCAGAAGGTGAGAGATTCGCCAATGTCGCCAACGAATTCGTGGATACGATAACTGGCATCGGGCCATCTAGAGGTGATCACGATGCCGATCATTGAAAGTGCCAGGAAGTTCGGGGTTTCAGCCTGCATTGACTGTGGAAAATGCAGTTGGAGTTGTCCAGTGTCTCACAAAGCAAGTGAGTTTTCCCCCCGCTGGGTCGTGGAGAATTTCCTCGGCACGGGTCATATTCCCATGGACAAGGGATTGTGGGACTGCATGACTTGTGGCATGTGTTCGCAACTGTGCACTTCAGGAGTGAGTTTCCATGAATTCATTAGGGAGGCGCGTCCCTCGATCAGAAGATCGATTCCTCCTGAGACCACGCACAGCGACATCCTCCATATTATCCAGAATCTCTCATCTCTCGATCATATCAAGCCAAGAACAAATAACTGGATGACCTCCGACCTGGAGTTGGATGAGCGATCATCGACACTCCTGTTCGTGGGATGCACTCCATATTATGACGTCATCTTCAGACATCTGAGGGATGATCTCCTTGAGATCCCTCGCTCTTCCACGAGACTGTTGAACTCGTTGGGAATTCGACCACGTGTCCTTGAACAAGAACGGTGTTGCGGGCATGATGCTTACTGGCTCGGAGATGAGGAGAGATTCAGGAAGCTCGCCGAAATCAATGTGGATGCGATCGAGAGAACCGGTGTCGACAGGGTCGTGGTCTTCTGTCCCGAATGCTATGTCACGCTAAGACAGCTCTATCCCAAGTTGCTCGGCCCTCTTGGATTCCGAGTCGAGAATCTGACGGTTCTGCTGGCAGACGCACTTCGCAAAGGCGAGATCGACTTTGCCGGCTCAGCCGGAACCTTGACGTACCATGATCCATGCAGACTGGCAAGACATGCTGGCATCACCGAGGAACCGCGAGAGTTGCTGAAAAAATTCTCGACCCTAGTCGAGATGCCAAGATTTGGAACAATGAGCCCATGCTGTGGGACCTCATGTTGGATCAACTGCGATGCCTCCACCAAGGTATGGCAGTCAGAGAGGCTCAGGGAAGCCAAGATGACGACGGCCGATTCTCTTGTGACGTCCTGCCCCAAGTGCCTGCTGCATTTCTCATGCGCGATGTACGATAGCGCGTCAGAACCCCCAGATTGGAGCATTGCCATAAATGACATTCACGTATTGGCCGCCAGGAACATATCCAAACGCTAATCCCTCGCCGAAGCTTTAACCTGCGATATCCGTGAGCCAATCTTCCAGAGCTTGTACATTCATTTCTCAATCCCCCGAAAGCTCTTTAATGCCCCTCCGACGTGCCAACAGTCGGTAGATGAGCAATGATAAATAACTATGACATGATTCTGCCGGTGTACCCAGGAGGTCCCGCTTGGTAGGCGTCTTCCTTTGTAGCTGCGGCACGAACATCGCCGGAATCGTTGACATCGATGTCCTCCGCGATTGCTTTTTGAAACAAGGACACGAGGTTGAGGATCACCTGTTCTTGTGCTCCCAGGCCGGGCAGGACTTGATCAAGAAGACCGTGAGGGAGAAAGGCCTGGACAGGATAGTCATCGCATCCTGTTCTCCAAAACATCATGGGGGGATATTCAAGGATTGTGTCGGGGAGGTCATCAATCCATACATGTGGGAAATGGCCAACATACGTGAGCAGTGCGCATGGACCACCCTCGACAAGGATAAGGCGACCCAAAAGGCGAAAGCGCTCATAACTGGGGCGATCCAAAGAGTTCAACATCATAGTCCGATCGGAAGCATCGACGTGCCGGTCTTGAAGAGAATTGCCGTGATCGGTGCCGGGATCGCGGGAATGCACGCTTCACTTGAACTGGCAGACAAAGGTTTCGAGGTCATCTTGGTCGAGAAGGAGCCTAATCTGGGCGGCAACATGGTCAGACTGGACAGGACATTCCCGACGGATGACTGCGCGATGTGCACGATATCGCCGATCTTGAATGATGTGATGATGAACAAGAGGATCAAGATACATACGATGACGAAGGTCGACAAGTTCGAGGGAAGACCCGGTGAGTATCGTCTGACCTTGCAGAAACGACCCAGATACGTCGATTTTTTGAAGTGCACCGGATGCGGAGCTTGTGGAAAGAGCGAGGTGCAAGCCTCAGCTCCGACGTTCAACCTCCCCTTCATGGTGGACCGGATCAGGATCAGTCAAGAGAACTGTACGATGTGCGGCGCCTGCTTCAAAGCGTGTCTCCATGGTGCCATCTCACAAGTAGAGAAGAAGACGATCCCCCTCTACGATCGGACGAAGTGTGTTGGATGCTGGAAATGCAGAGAAGCATGCAAGTTCGAAGCCCTTCAGATCATCAATGTCTGTCCAGTCGTCGTTCCGAGCGAGTTCGATCTCGGGCTTGGTTATCGCAAGGCCGTCTTCGTTCCTAACTCACAGGCAGTGCCACTCAAGTACTTGCGCGACCCGATACATTGCCTTAAACTAAATGGCACGATGGACTGCCAAGGTTGCGCCTCCGTGTGCGGCCCTGGCGCGATTCTAGAAGACGACTCCGGGGAGACTCTCGATATCCTTGTCGGTGCCGTTGTCGTCGCCACGGGATATCAGGAGTACGACCTGAGCGGCACAGAATACCACATCGACAATCCGAACGTCGTTACCGGTCTCCAGCTGGAGCGCCTCTTGAGCCCTGCCGGTCCAACGGGCGGCAAGTTGGTAAGGCCGAGCGATGGAATTGTCCCTAGGACCGTGACCTTCATTCAATGTGCCGGATCCAGGGACATTGATCGCAAGGAGTACTGTTCCAAGATTTGTTGCATGTATGCGACCAAGAACGCACGCTTGATCAAGAGCGACCATCCCGAGATAGACGTCAAGGTGTGCTACACCGACCTACGTGCCGCTGGCCGGGGCTATGAGGAGTATTTTGACAAGGCGAGGGAAATGGGCATCGAATTCATCAGGGGCCAGGTCGGAGAGGTCGTCCCCCACGGTGATAGACTTATGGTCAAATGTGAGGACACGTTCCTGGGTAGACCCATTGAGTTGCCATCCGATCTTGTCGTTCTGTCCGCTGCCATGGAGCCTTCCATTGGCACAATCGAGATGGAGAAGCTGGTCCCCTTGGTTTCGGGAAAGGACGGGTTCATCGCTCCGATGCACATCAAGATCGCTCCTGTCGACACGACCACCATGGGGATATTCATTTGCGGCACGGCCGAGTCCCCAAAACCGATTCAGGAGTGCATCACCGATGCTGGTGCAGCTGCGTCGAGGGTCGCCTCTTTCCTTGGGAACGACGCGATGACCGTCGACCTTGTGACCGCGTACATAGACCTGGACAGATGCACAAGATGTGGCAAATGCAAAGAGATTTGCGTGTATGATGCAATCAGAGAGGTCGACGGCCAGTTCGAGGTCGTTGACATTTCCTGCAGGGCATGCGGCAAGTGCGCCGCGGATTGCCCGACCAATGCGATCGATCTGAGGTTCAACGATGATATCCAGCTTGAGAGCTCCGCTCGGGGCATCATGCAGGTCGACAAGGATTCCATCATTGCGTACTCTTGTGAACAGTGTGGGTATAATGCAGCGGATCTAGCTGGGACCGCGAAGAACTTCTACTCGACCGAGATCAAGATAATCAAGGTCCCATGCAGCGGAAGGGTGTCCCTCGCTCACATGCTCCTGCCTTTCGAAATGGGAGCGAAGGGTGTCATGCTTGCCGCATGTCTGGAGGACCAGTGTCACTACATAGATGGGAACAAAGACGCCAAGAAGAGGGTCGAGCTTGCGAAGAGGACACTGGATATCATGGGTATCGGTAGTGATCGATTACAGTTCTTCAACGTCTCTTCGGCCGAAGGAGACAAGTTCGTCCAGGCCGTGAAGAAGATTCTCAACGACACGAAGGAGGATTGAGATGGAGAGGTCCTGCGGAGGCGTCGAAGGTCCGATCGAATGCACTACCTGCAAGAAATGCTCCTTGACATGTCCGGCAGAGCTCGACATCCCAGACATTATCAGACTTTATAGATACCAGGAGTCACCGAAAGGATCGCATCGCGGTCTGTTCCTTCTGACGCAGAAGATGATGGCGAGGAGTGACCCTGAGCCGTGGCTGTCTACCGAACTCGATACCGAGAAAGATGACGTTTACTATTTCCCAGGCTGTCTCCCTATTTTCGACGATCTACTGGGATGGGAAACCAATTACAAGCGAGCGGGAAATGCTGGCGTTGCCCTCCTCAACCATGTTGGCATTTCCCCTAAGATAATCTACGGATGTTGCGGGCACGACCTATACTATTCGGGCAACCTAGACCACTTCAATGTTCTGAAAGCGAGATTGAAGGAGAAGATCCAGGGAAAGGTCGTCGTCGGATGCGCAGAATGCTACCATGCGCTAAAGAACCTCCATGGTCTCGATGTCGTTCATATTTCCGAGTTACTGGGAGGCAGAATCGATGGTCCACGAGTATCTTGGTCGAAGGTCACCTATCACGATCCGTGTCGTCTCGGACGGTACAACGGTATCTACGATGCACCTCGGAGCCTCCTTGGATCAGTGTCCGTCCTCAACGAGATGGACAACTCAAAAGAGAACTCGCTCTGCTGCGGCGTCTCAGCCTGGCTGAACTGCAACAGCGCGTCAAAGGATAATCGGGTGAATCGTTTGAGGGAGGCCGTGGCGACCGGAGCTGACAACCTCGTAACGACCTGCTGTAAGTGCAGGATACACCTTGATTGCGTCTATCATGAAGAACAGTACAAGGGTGATCCACAGAAGATACCGATTGTCGATTTCCAGGAGTTCATTGCGGATTCGATAGGGATCAAGGTACCAGAGTCTGCCACTGGATTCTCCAACAAAGGCAAGAGGCTCCAGGTCCTGGACCTGACGGACGACCTTGAAGGACATCTACTATCCACTTCCGTCGACAACTTGTTCAATTGCACTACCTGTGAGAGATGCAGGGAGGAATGCGATTTCGAGTTCAATCCTGTTGAGGTCGTTGAGGACTTCAGACGGACCTTCGTGTCTGAAGGCTGGAATCCCGAACCGCATGGGAAAATCGTTGAGAGATTGAAGCAGACCGGCAATGTCTTTGGTGATGAAGAGAAGGTCATCAGATCGAGTAGAGCGACAAGCCATGTCTACTTTCCAGGCTGCGTCGCCGTCTCACGAAGACCGAGCCTTATGACCGACACGATCACGATCCTCGATGCATTGGGGGTCGATTACGAAATTCCCGAAGGTCTGGTCTGCTGCGGGAGCGTTTTGAAGCGCACCGGTCATGACGCCTCGTTCCTGATGGAGCAGAACAGAAGGGCCATCGCAGGGAGGAAGGTCATAGCATCCTGCGCAGGTTGTTATGCTACCCTCGCCAAGAACTATGGGGATATCGATGTAATGCACATCTCCCAGTTCTTGGAGGACAAGCTTGAGAATTTGAATTTGAAATCTATCGCGGCCAGAGTTGCCTATCACGATCCCTGCCATCTCGGTCGGAAGATGGGAGCATATGACGGACCAAGGTACTTGTTGGGGAAGGTACCAGGCATCGAGATCCTTGAGTTCCGAGATTCGAGAGAGGAGGCCGTCTGCTGCGGCGGGGGCGGGGGCGTCAAGTCCGGCAATCGAGATTTGGCGAATAGTCTTGGTCGCAAAAGGATGGAGGAAGCAGTGTGTCTGAACGTTCGGGCCGTCGTGACCTCCTGCCCGTTCTGCGAACTCAATCTTGAGGAGAACGGCAGCATTCCAGTGCTTGACATCGTCGAGATCGTCGCGAAATCTCTCAAAGGTGAGCAACTATGACGATCGAACTTCCAGATATCATCAAGGAATTCGACCTGAAGAGTTGTATGCAGTGCGGAAAGTGCACGGCTTCATGTCCCGCTGGTTTCGAGTCCAACCTAAGGACGCGGTTGATCATCTACCTTGCGAAGTCGGGGACGGACGTGCTCGACATGAAGGAGCTATGGTGTTGCACCACTTGCTATAGCTGCCAGGAACGTTGTCCGAAGAACGTGAAGGTCACAGACGCGAT
>JAJRAG010000202.1 GCA_028682925.1 Methanomassiliicoccales archaeon | reverse complement strand
CTTACGGACAGATATCACGGCAGGGTCTGGGTAGAGGATAGGGTCAATGGAGACCACACAAAAGGGGCAAGGTTTGTGGTTGAGCTTCCGATATTGACGGTCGAAGGCAATTGAGACCTTCCGGACAATAGGATCGATTTCTCAGAAGAATGATGCCAATCCGTCCTCGATCGATATCTCAGGTCGAAGACCCAGGACTTCCGTCGCCTGCTTGACATCGGCGACGCTGTGCCTGATATCACCTGTTCTCGGACCGACGTGCTCTATCTCGAGTCCTCCTCTCAATGAAGATAGAGTCGCTGCCAGCTCATTGATCGACGTACCCCTCCCTGACCCACAGTTCAGGATTTCGTTCTTAATGGAGGATTCGGTCGTCGAGAGAATCATCCTCGCCACATCCTTTGCGTGGATGAAGTCCCTTGTCTGCTCGCCGTCCCCTTCGATCATGATCGGTTTGCCCTGCCTCGCCCACTGGACGAACTTTGTGATGACTCCAGAGTAAGGGCTCATAGGGTCCGCTCGGGGCGAATAGAAGTTGAATGGACGCACGATGACGTAGCCGAGGCCGCGACAGTCACCATAGGTCCGAACATAGTGCTCTGCGGCGAGCTTGCTCACCCCATAGAAAGATTTCGGGGTCTTCGGATGATTCTCATCGACTGGGATATACTGAGGATCCCCGTACACAGCCGCGCTCGATACGTAAATGAACTTCTTCACTCCGGCTGATACGGAAGCCTCAAGCATGTTGAGCGTCCCGATGATATTGGTGTCAGCGTCCGACCTCGGATCTAGAACGCTCTTCTCGACGCTCACCTGGGCGGCAGCATGAATGACGACATTCATCCCCTCACAGGCCTTCTTCGCCCCGATGAGGTCTCTTATGTCAACTCTCGAGACCAAGGGCCGATGCTCTCCGATTGAAGGCTCTCGGAGGTCAATGCCAAGGGGCTCGTGATTCTTCATAAGCTCATCCAGAAGATAGGAGCCGAGCTGTCCGGACCCACCCGTCACCAGTACCTTCATGTCTGTCAATATGCAATGTCGGCCATATACGATTTGCTGAAGTTCCCAACTCGAGAGTCCTGCGAATCCTTTTAGAGGACAAAGGGTCATAACATGGACGATGCGAGTACTGGTCACCGGTGGAGCCGGCTTCATCGGATCTCATCTTTGCGAGAAGCTATTGAATTCCGGCGAGAGCGTCGTCTGCCTGGACAACTACTACACCGGGAGCAGGACGAAAATCGAACACCTCATCGGGAACAAGAATTTCAGATTATTGGAGAAGGATCTCACCTCTCCGTTTGATCTCAGAGTCAAACGAATCTTCAACCTCGCCTGTCCAGCATCTCCTCCGCAATATCAGAAGGACGCCATATACACAATCAAGACCAACACTCTGGCGATGATCAACGTCCTTGAGCTCGCCAGAAAGAATAGAGCGAGGATCCTTCAGGCGTCCACATCCGAAGTATACGGAAATCCCCTGGTTCATCCGCAGACGGAAGACTACTGGGGGAACGTGAATCCAATCGGGCCGCGCAGCTGCTATGACGAAGGCAAGAGGATCGCGGAGAGCCTGGCGTATGCCTACCGCCTTCAGCACGGGGTCGACGTGAGGATCGCCAGGATATTCAACACATACGGACCGAGGATGGACGTGGACGACGGCCGGGTAGTCTCGAATTTTATCGTGCAGGCGCTCAAAGGAGAGGACATCACGGTCTTCGGGGATGGGAGCCAAACAAGATCCTTCTGTTACATCTCCGACATGGTCGCGGGGCTGTGCTTGATGATGGATGCAGAGGGTCTTGCAGGACCAGTGAACCTCGGAAGCACGTCCGAGATAACCGTGCTGGATCTCGCCATCAAGATCAAGAGAATGACGGGTTCATCCTCCAGGATAAAGCGCCATCCACTGCCTGAGGACGACCCTACTCGACGCAGACCTGATATCGACCTTGCAAAGAGGAAGATAGGATGGTGGCCAAAGGTGGACCTTGACGCGGGACTCAGAGAGACGATAAAGTACTTTGAGAAGAGGGTCCGCTGAGCCTCCGCATTCTCATCCTTGCGTCATCGATCGAATCCCGATTCGCGTTGTCGCTATCTCACGGTTTTCCTGGATCCGATCGATTCCTCTACGCGCTCCAGCAGACGATCATTGTCGATCGAGTTGTCACTTCCTCTTCCTCATTTTGGCAACGATGATGATCGCGATCAGGGCCAGGATGACAACCGCAGCTATTATCAACATGCTGTTGTCCCCGCTCGAACCACGAGGGGCGGTCGGGGTTGCGCTCACAGTCTCGCTGGGATTGCCTTCTCCGACACTGTTCACTGCCGATATCATGTAGTAGTAGGTCTGTCCATTGACGACGCTGGTGTCGTTATAGCTGAGAGCGTCGCCGATAGTTATCAACAGAGATAATGAAGTTGAGTCGGTGCCCCTGTAGACGATGTAGTTGGTCACGGCAGAGCTTCCATTGCTTAGCGGTGCATTCCAGGTGAGCAGGACATAGGAGTCCCCGGCCTCAGCAAGGACATTCTGTGGGGCTGACGGTGAGATGGCAGACGAGGGAGTAGCGGAGACCTCGTCGGAGGATACTCCTTCTCCAACGTCGTTGACAGCGCCAACTCTGTAGTGATAGGTGATGCCGTTGGAGACGATGTGATCAGTGAAGGAGAGGACATTTCCCACCGTGGCAAGGTAGCTCGTCGCTCCAGCCGAAGTCCCTCTATATATCCTATAGCTCGTTATGATCAAACCTCCGTTGTCCGAAGGCGAGGCCCAGACAAGCATCACTTGAGCATCTCCCGGGAATGCCTGCAGATTCTGCGGAGCGGATGGAACGGTGTGCACAAGTCCCGTCTGTGGCGTTGCGCTCAATTGGTCCGACCTTGGACCGTCCCCAAGAGCATTCGTCGCACCTACCTCATAGTAATATGTGACGCCGTTCGTGACCTCCGTGTCATTGTAGATTAGGACGTTGCCCAACGTCGTCAGAAGCGAAAGGGACGCGGAAGAGGTTCCTTTGTAGACCTTGTAATTGGTTATCTCCGAGCCGCCATCGCTTGACGGAGCGATCCATGCAAGAAGGACGTATGAGTCTCCTGCTTGAGATTGCAGATTCTGAGGAGCAGTCGGAATGGTTCTGGGAGTCGCTGAAGCTTCACTGGATTGAGGACCTTCGCCAAGCGAGTTCGCGGCGCTCACTTTGTAGTAGTAGGTGATTCCATTGGTGAGACCTGTGTCGGTGTAGGTGAGGACTGTGCCCACATCGGTCAGGTACAACTCCACTCCGGAGACGGTGCCTCGATAAATCTTGTATGTGGTCACAGGGAGCCCGCCATTCGTGAGAGGTGCGGACCATGACAGCATCGCCTGGGTATTGCCGGAAGTGACTCTGAGATTCTGTGGAGCAGATGGTGGACCCACCGGAACAGAAGAGATCTCACTGGTTTGCGGCCCCTCTCCGACGGAGTTCGTCGCGCTTACCACGTAATAGTAGGTCTGGCCGTTGGTGAGCCCAGTGTCAACATATGTGAGGACGTTGCCAATCGTCGTCAGCAGAACTTCGCCTCCGGATGTCGTGCCGCGGTATATTCGATAGTTTGTGACGGCGAGGCCCCCGTTCGACAAGGGTTCCAGCCATGTCAAGGTGATCTGGGTATCGCCAGCCGACGCCTGAAGGTTCTGCGGAGCGGTCGGCAGCGTGGCGGGTGTGGCTGAGACCTCAATCGATTGTGCTCCCTCCCCAACCGAATTTGTGGCGGTGGCCTTGTAGTAGTAGATCTGACCATTGGTAAGGCCGGTGTCGAGGTGCGTGAGAACATTGCCAAGAGTGATGAGCAAAGTCTCGCCTCCGGAGACCGTACCGCGATAGACGGAGTAACCCGTGATGGCTGCTCCACCGTTGGAGATTGGAACTTGCCAGGTCAGAGTGACCTGGGTATCGCCTGCTTCTGCCTGAAGATTCTGTGGAGAGGACGGCGTTGTGACCGGTGTCGCTGAAGACTCGTTAGATTTCGGGCCTTCGCCGGCCCAATTTACGGCACTCACTTTGTAGTAGTACGTCTGACCGTTGATCAGACCGACGTCGGTGTAGGTCAGGACGTTGGGGAGCGTGGTAAGCAGGGTCTCGCCTCCAGAGGTCGTTCCCCGATAGACGGTATAGTTTGCTATGTCCCATCCACCGTTGGAGATCGGAGCTTGCCAGGTCAGAGCGACTTGGGCATTTCCTGCGACAGCCTGCAAATTCTGCGGAGCGGATGGAACAGTTGAGTATCCGAACTTGAGCACGTAGGCATCAGAGAGTCCCCCGTTCGCGCTCTGATAATCATTCGCGAGTGGGAAGTCTATGGATGTAGTACGACCGGCCACATATGCGTTGCCGTTCGAGTCGACAACGATCCCCTCGCACCGGTCCCAGCCGCTTCCACCGATGTACGTGGAGTAGAGAAGAGTGTCGCCGGCGGGATTGAGCTTGAGGATGAAGGCGTCGTAACCTCCCCCGTTGGTGCTCTGATACTCATTCACGAGTGGGAAGTCCAAAGAGAATGTGTGGCCAGTCACATAGACGTTGTTATTTGAGTCGATTGCAATGGAATAACCACCATCATCACTATTCCCACCGATGTAGGTGGAGTAGAGAAGAGTGTCGCCGG
>JAJRAG010000005.1 GCA_028682925.1 Methanomassiliicoccales archaeon | reverse complement strand
TTGGCACACAATCACCCGACCGTTGTCTTTCAGGAGGGACTCGGCAACATCTCTGCGGAACGTTGCTGGTTGAGATGTGAGGTGAATGACAAAGCACATCAGAGATACACGGAACTGCCTAGCGAGCTGATAGTCATTCCCGCCCTGAATCGGATCCTCGGAGGATCTCCTGTCAACTTGAAGGGCAGGAAGCTATTGGGACCGTTGTTCTCAAACGACATGGTCGACATCGATCGGGCCGAGATCTACCTTGTTGATGGCATATGCCTCGGAACCATCAAGAGTCTAATCGTTCAACGATCGAAGTAGACGCTCTTCGTAGTGGCGCTTAGCGGGATTCCAATTATGACTCGAGACTTCATGAGGCCTGCTTCCCTTGCTGCGACCCCAACCCGATACATGACCCTGTTGTCAACATTGTGAAGGCTCGCCGTCTTCACGGCGGAACCGATTGCGATTCCGAGATCCAGTAGCCTGAACATGCAGTTCGGACCAACGAAAGCTCCTTCAAGATTGCTTCTCCTCATCTGCTCACATGTCATTCCACAGGCTGCGCAATCGACGCCATTGGGCGGGTGATCACGCAGGCCCAGTAGTACAGCGCCCATTGAATCCAACACATTCTTCCCGTCTCTTGCGAACCCAGGTTCGTTCCTTTCCTTCGACATTTTGACCATAGTCTCCCCGAGCTTCTTGAGTTCCGGACCCGTGACGACAATGATATCGATGAAATCCTTGCCCAATCCCTTGGGGGCGGTCTTGGCCGACAACGCCATGAGTTCCGCGACGATCTTGACAGCCTCATTCATTCTCCAACACCTTCTAGGGACTATTCCAGATTCTATTCATATCGTTTTCGCATCCCTAGACGCTCCGACATCGGATTTCGTGAATGATACTGAAAGCGAACGAAAGTCGAGCTGGTTCAGGGATTTGCGAGCGTCTTGAAGATCGACCCATCGGAACGTCTTATGTTCACCAGCAGCGGCATCTGTCCAGGCAGTGTGTGCGTCGCGCAGGAGTTGCACGGGTCATATGCGCGGTAAGCCATCTCTATCGTGTTCAACAACCCCGGCGAAACCTCCCAGTCCTTTATTAGGGCATGAGCCGCTTTCCTCACGCTCATATTGATCGCAGCGTTGTTGTTCGTGGTGCCGACGATTAGGTTCACGTCCTGAGTAATGCCATTCTCGTCCGAGACGTAGTGGTGGATGAGCGTACCTCTCGGCGCTTCTACGCAGCCAACGCCCTCGCCTGGGGTCTTGACCCGGGTCTTGATGTCCTTGCTGGTAATCTCCGAATCTTGAGCTAGTTCCAGCAACCTCTCTGAGGCGTAAATCAATTCGATGACTCTTGCCCAGTGATAGACCTGAGTGTGGTGAATCGGTCCCTTGACTCCGGCATCGCGGAAGAACCCAATCATTTTCTCGTACTCTGCTTGGGCGAGCGGGGTTGTGAAGCCACTCGAGACATTGATCCTAGCGAGCGGTGCTGCTCTGTAGATGCTGCTATCGACGCCGTCGACAAGTCCCTTCCAGCCTTTCTTGGCCAAGTAGCAGAACTTCTCATAACTCCACGGCTCGACATGCTCCGCAATATAGTCCAAATAGTCGCTCGGCTTGAACTTGTAGGTCTCGTTGCCCTTTGGGTCCACGACCCTCAGCATCCCATCATAGAAGTTGATCTTATTGTCTCCATCAACCATGCCCATGTAGTATGTTTCGTGATAGAATATGTCGGGATTGGTGATCAGCGCCATGTAGTCCGGGTTCTTGAGCACGACATCCTCGAACACCTTGTTCGTGAATCTCGAGAATTCGACGCAGGATCTTGCCATCCTCTCGACTTCCACCCTCTCTTCCTCGCTCAACGGCTTGGACATCCCTCCGGGTATGCCGCAAACAGGGTGCGTGGCCTTGCCACCGAGCATTTCCTGGATTTTCTGGGCGTAGGACCGGTGCTTGATGACCTCTCCGCCGATCTTCACTCCCACTGCATCCACGACCCCAAGGATGTTCCTCTTTGCGGCCGGTGCCGCCGGTCCGACCACGAAGTCGGGTCCCGCCAGAGCATAGAAGTGTGCTATGTGACTGTGAACATAATGGGCAGAGTAGAACAGCTCCCTCAGTTTCTTTGCTGCGTCGGGCGGATCCGCGTCATATACACCATCCAGCGCCTTTGTGGAAGCCATGTGGTGCGCCCCTGGGCATACCCCACATAGTCTGGCGGTGAGCTTGTTCAGCTCGTCGACGGACCTACCAATGCAGAATTTCTCGAAGCCCCTAAGTTCTGGCACCTGCCAGTAGGCGTTCCGAACATTGCCCGTGTCGTCGAGGAATATCTCGATCTTACCGTGACCTTCCAATCGTGTGATGGGATCAATCGTGATGCGTTTCTCTTTGGTCTTATGAGTCTGATCCGTTATCTCGGGGCTCATTGTTTCACAGCTCCTTTCTTCCTCTCCTTGATCTTCCTCTTGATTATTGACTTGGGCATCGTGAACGCGTAGAATGTGCCCAGGGGGTCTTTGACCTGCGACATGAGCGTGAGGATTTCGTCCTCACTCAGCTGGCTTTCCCTGTCGGAGACCTTGAATATCGAAGCCAGAGCGCTCAGCATGCTACCGCCCTGATCCATCACTGCTGCGGTCGGGCCCATGCACCCCCTGCAAGGCTGGTTGCCATTCAGGCATTTCGCCCCGCATCCGGCCCTCGTTGCAGGTCCGATGCAAATGACTCCTTGCTCCAGCATGCACTTGGTCGGATCGATGTCAATCTCAAAAGGTAGATATATCCTTTCAATCGACTTGACCTGCTTCTTCCTTCCACACTCGTCACACAATGTCTTATCCGAAGCGATGACGGCTCCTTTGGGCGGAAGAGGAGATCCGGTCGTCAGGTGATTGGTAACGATCCCAAGGAACTGATTTATTTGATCGACGGTGGGAGGACAACCCGGCATGAAATAGTCGACGTCAACGACATCCTCCAGCATCAGAACCGTGTCATAGAGAATTGGAAGCTCAAGGTTTCCTTCGGGCATTTTTGCTATATGAAGCGGGATAGTCCCTTCTTCGTTTACCGAGGAGAACGTCTGCTTGTACACGTAATCCATTATCTCCTCTCTGTTTGTGACATTTGCCAATCCAGGAACTCCCCCGAAGCAGGCGCAGGAACCGAAAGACACGAGGAGTTTGGATTTCTTCCTTAACAACTTGGCCACATGTTCGTTCTCACTGTTCCTCACAGCGCCGTTGTAGAGCGTCAGAGTTATGGCGCCATCCGGCATCGCCTCGACGTCTTTCAGCTTGGCGTCAACTGCCAAAGGCCAGAATGCTATGTCGGCGATACTCGCGACGCCGAGTATCTTCTCGTCGATGTCTAGCAGTGCGACGTCGCAGCCGCCGCAACCTGCACCCCAATACATTGCGATCTTGATCTTGTCCATCATTCCACCTCTTCCGCAACTGGAACATTCAAACGATACAATGGTGACCTTCCATCTCTTCCCGCGTAGTCCACCTTACCCCATTTCCTGAGAGCTATCAAATGCTTCACGAGATCCGGTTTGAGTATGCCAGTAAGTTCGTAAAGCTGGTGGATCGTCTTTGGCCCGCTCTCCAGCTCCCCAAGAATCATGTTCCTGTCGATTTCGACAACAGATGCATTGTAAAGAATCACGTCGAACCTTGTCTCTGTGACGATTTCGTCGAACACGTTGCCCTTGGTCGTCAGAGTGGGTCGTTTACCGAGGAGCCATCGAATTCGCTCTCCTTCCATCATCCTAATCGCAGCGTCGAGCTTCTTCTGGACTCTGATGATATCAGTCCTCCTTCAATGGGTTCGGGCCGATTTCCTTGATCCTCTCTGTGAACTCTCGAATCGTCTTCTGGAACTTCTCCCCCTCCGAAGCGGATATCCATTCGAGCCTTAGGCGATCTGGGTCGAAGCCATATTGCTCAAGGAGCACCCTCAATATCGCAATCCTTCTTCGGGTCCTGTAGTTGCCTCCGATGTAATGGCAGTCAGCAGGATGACAACCTGCGACGAGAACGCCGTCGGCTCCCTTCGCGAACGCCCTGAGCACGAACTCAGGATCCACCCTCGCGGAGCACATTGTCCTAATAACAAGAAAATCGGTCGGCATCTGAAGTCTGCTCACTCCAGCTAAGTCCGCCCCAGCGTAAGAGCACCAGTTGCAGCAGAAAACGATGATCTTCGGATCCCATTCCTCACTCGCGGTTGATTCGTCGACCAGCTTCTCTGCGTTCGTTGCCATCATCAGGAATCACCTCGTTCAAGGGCCGTGTCGATCATCGCGATCACCTGTGATGTTTTGTAGCCCTTCTGTTCCATTGCTCCGGACGGACAGCCGGCAACACAAGCTCCGCAGCCCTTACATAGACCTTCATTGACGATTGCCTTCAGCTTCTCCTGGCTGTCCGAGATCTTCACGATTTGAATTGCCTTGTACTCGCATACTGGCTCACAGATACCGCAACCGTCGCATATGTCTTCGTTGACCGCAGCTATGATGCCCTCCGTATCGAGGGTGTCCTTGGAGATTATCGTAACGGCGCGAGCGGCGGCTCCGGATGCCTGGGCGATCGCCTCATCGACGAACTTTGGCCAGTGGGCCATCCCTGCAAGGAAGATACCTTCGGTCGCGAAGTCGACAGGGCGGAGCTTCATGTGCGCTTCCAGGAAATACCGATCCTTGCTGAGCGGGACCTTCAACATCTTGGCAAGCTCCTCGTTGTCCTTGTTGGGCCTTACTCCCACGCTCAGCACCACAGTGTCCGGCCAGATGACCAAGTCCTCATTGAGCACAACGTCTCTGGCAATGATCTTCAGCCTGCCCTCACTGCTTTCGAGCTGTGGCATGCTCGCCTCTGGGATTCTGATGAAATTCACCCCAAGCTGTCCCGCCTCTCTATAGAGATCCTCCCTGAACCCATATGTCCGGATGTCCCTGTGGAATACGTAGACCTCAGAGGTCGGATGTTGCTTCTTCAGTTCGATCGCGTTCATCATGGCCGTGGAACAACAGATTCTGCTGCAATATGGAACCTTCTCGTTCCTGGACCCGACGCACTGGATCATCACCACGGTCTTCCCTTTGAACTCCCTCCGGGAGAGCTTCTCCTCCAACTCTAGGGAGGTCATCACTCGATCATCCTGACCGTAAAGGTACTCAGTGGGCTCGTATCCCACTGCACCGGTCGCGACAATGATCGCTCCGACTTCGACCTCACCGTCGGTTATCTTCACTTTAAAGTTGCCCACGAATCCAGTCACATCGGTGATGTTCGTATCTAAGTGCACGGTTATGTTGGGATATCCACGTATGATATCGATCAACTCGTCCATGAATACCTTGGGTTCCCGGCTTCCTTCCTTGTGATGCAGCTTCGCCAGATTTCCGCCCAATCGGCTGGTCCTCTCGACTATGTGAACATCAAACCCTTGGGATGCTACGTCCAATGCGGCGATCATCCCGGAAAGACCCCCACCAATGACAAGAGCGGAATGGTTAACGGGAAGTTGGGATTTCTTCAGCGGTTCCAGCAATCGAGCCTTGGCGACGGCCATCCTGACGAGGTCCTTGGATTTCTTGGTAGCCTTCTCCTCCTCATGCATGTGTATCCAAGAGCACTGGTCACGTATGTTTGCCATCTCGAATAGATAGGGATTCAACCCCGACTCCCTTATCGTGTTCTGGAAAAGCGGCTCATGAGTCCGTGGAGTGCACGAAGCGACCACCACGCGGTTCAGGTTGTGCTTCTTTATAGTCTCCTTAATCCTCTCTTGAGTGTCGGCCGAGCAAGTGTAGAGGTTCTCCTCAGCGTACACAACACCAGATAGCGTCCTCGCATATTCGACCACAGATGGGACTTTCACGACTCCGCCGATGTTGATGCCGCAGTGGCAGACGAAGACCCCCACCCTTGGCTCCTGGCCAGAAACATCGATCTCGACGGGGTATTCTTTGACAGTCACAAGCGTGTTCCTCGCATCCGAGAGTAGCGATCCTGCCTTTGCGGCCGCTCCCGATGCCTCGGCAACGGTCGTGGGAATGTCCTTCGGAGAGGCGAAGGATCCGCTGACGAAAATGCCTGATCGCGAAGTGCACAGAGGATCATAGATGTCGGTCTCGCAGAAGCCGTATTTGTTCAACTTGAAATCCAACCTTCTGCTGAGCTTCTCGGCATCAGCCGCAGGTCTCATTCCGACAGAGAGCACAACGAGATCGAACTCCTCGGTCTCGATCTGGTCATTTCCGCCGTACCTGACAAAGAGGTTCTTCGTCACTGGGTCTTCCTCGACCGAGGCGACCCTCGTACCCCTGTGCATCTTGACTCCGTACTCCTTCTCCGCCCTTTCCCTATAGTCCTCAAACTCCTTTCCTACGGCCCTTACGTCCATGAAGAATATGTGAGGCTCAAGGCCCTTGGTGTGCTCACCAGCGATGATCGCCTCTTTGATCGCGTACATGCAGCAGACCGATGAGCAATATGGGTTCCCGACCTTCTCGTCTCTTGAACCGACGCACTGGATGAACGCGACCTTCTTCGGAATCTCACCGTCTGAGGGTCTCATGACCACGCCGAAATACGGACCTGTAGCGCTCAGCATTCTCTCAAACTCGATGCTGGTCACGACGTTCCTGTACACCCCGTATCCGTACTCCTTCTTGATCCTAGCATCGAACTCGTCGAAGCCCGGGGACAGTATTATCGCCCCGACTCTGATCTCGAGGGCCTCGTCGGGTTTGTCATAAACGACTGCCTTGGCACGGCACTCCTCCGCGCATACGCCACAGCCGATGCACGCTTTTCTGTCGATACAATATACAAGCGGGACGGCCTGTGGATACATGACGAATATCGCCTTCCTCTTCCTCATTCCCTCGTTGTACTCGTCCGACGTCTCCACGGGGCACTTCTCAGCGCAGACTCCACATCCAGTACACTTGCTCTTGTCTACCCGGAATGTCTTCTGCTTGAGCGTTACCCTGAAGTCTCCAGGGACACCATCGATCTCCTCGAGGTCCGTGTTCGTGATCAGCTCGATGTTGTGATGTCGTCCCGCAGCGACGAGCTTCGGGGCCATGATGCACATCGAACAATCGTTAGTCGGGAAGGTCTTGTCCAGCTGGGCCATCGTTCCACCGATGCTCGCTCTCTTCTCGACGAGGTAAACCTTGAATCCAGAGTCTGCCAGGTCAAGTGCAGTCTGGACGCCAGAGATGCCTCCTCCCACTACCATGACTGACCCAATGGTGGTTGTCGCCATCTAAGCACCTCCCAGTCTGATCGCTTTGTACCTCGGGGTGAAGCCATCTATCGAGCAAATTGAAAGGAGATTTCTCGCCCTCAGTGTCGCGACATGGCCCAGCGTCGCTTCTGCCGATTTGCCAATCTCAGATGCCAGCTCCTTCACAGACAATGCGTTGTTCTTTGTCAGTTCGAGGATGAGGCTTCGATCATATTCATCATTCACAGCGGAATCGAGAATCTCGTCCATCTTCTCCGCCTCGATCATCTCTCCGTACACGTTCCCCTTTCCCGTCAGCCTGAGTTCCTTCCCCGAAAGCAGTCTCAATCTGAACAACTTTGATGCTTCGGCCGCTGCCTCGAGTCGCTTCATCAGCTTCTGATCGTTCTTCGTAGGAATAGGACCAAGGTGGCGGATGCGATCGACGAACTCCGTTACGACCCTCGCGAACTTCTCACCCTCCGACGCGGAGATCCACTCGAGCGCGAGCCTCTCGGGCTCAATTCCAGCGAGTTCGACCAGCTCCTTTGTCAGCTTCATCCTTTTGTCGGTGTAGTAATTTCCAGTCATGTAGTGGCAGTCACCTATGTGACAACCTCCCACTATGACACCATCGGCCCCAGATTTGAAAACCTCGAGAACGAGATTCGGGCTGATGCGAGTGCTGCACATGACCCTTATGACCCTGATGTTCGGCGAATACTGGAATCTGCTCACACCTGCAAGATCGGCACCAGCATAGGAGCACCAATTGCACAAGAATCCGATGATTTTTGGTTCGAATGAGTTCATTGGATAGCCTCCTGCAGGGCCGCCTTGGCTTCCGCCAAGAGCTGTGAATCTGTGTAGTGTGACAGGTCTATGGCGCCCTCGGGACAGGTGGCACCGCAGCAACCGCATCCTTTGCAGGCCGCAACGATCACTTCGGCCACGCCGTCCATGTTCTTTCTTAGGGCTCCATACGGACAGACCTCGATGCAGGTACCGCATCCCGTGCAAATGTCTGCGTCGACGATTGCGGTCAGGGCTTCAGCTTGAACGTATCCCCTTGCAAGAGGTATCGCTGCTCTCGAGGCAGCGGCCTGAGCCTGGAACACACATTCAGTGATGTCCGCTGGTCCCTTCGCAGTGCCGCAAACGAAAATGCCATCGGTGGCGAAATCGACGGGTCTCAGTTTGACGTGAGCCTCGAGGAAGAAACCATCCTGACCGAGTGGGACCTTAAGCAACTTGGAGATCCCAGGAGCACTTGGTGGGCTCACCAGAGGAGTCGAAAGCACGATCATATCCACATTCATCTTTCTCTGAAGCTTCAGAGTATCATGCCAGTAATCTACCACGAGTTTGCCGTTTTCCGTATAGACCTTCGGAGGATTTGCGGGCGAATACCTCACAAACCTCACGTGCTTCTCCCTCGCCTTGTTGTAGTTGAGCTCGTGCTCAAGCCCATAAGACATTATGTCCCGATTGAAGATCGCAATCTCTATTCCCTCGGATGGTGCCGGAGCCTCCGCCTCCTCCTCGCCCCCTTCACGGTCCCTCCGCCCTCTTCTCCTTCTCCTGCGCTCGGCTATTTCCTCCGGTGCCTTCATGTCGACTCCGACCTTCTCGACTACGGCACCTCTCTCGTCCTTCCCCAGGATGTTCTGGTAGTTCTCAGCGATATTCAAAGCGTTCTTTATCGCGACATTGCAGCAAATTCGAGAGCAGTAGGATTTCACATGTCCTCTTGAACCCACGCACTGTATGAAAGCGATGCTGCTGATCTTAGGGAGGGTCTTTCTTTTACAGAGGATCTCGAACTCTGTCAGAGTCACCACATTCTCATAGAGATCGTACCCAAAAAGCCCCTCCGGGACATATTCGTCGGCCCCAGTCGCCAAAACGATCACGCCGACCTTGTCTTTGACCTCTTTTCCGTCGACGTCCAGAGCGACCTGGTAGTTGCCAATGAACCCATCGACCCCGGCAACCTTGGACTTCAAACACTTGATGATATTCTTGTTTGAGGTCACCTGGTCCACGATTGGCTTGAGCATCTCGGTTGCGTCCTTGCCTCCGAGGTACAGATTGTTCAGATTCCTTACGAATCCTCCAAAATCGGCTTCCTTTTCAACTAGATAGACAGGGAATCCGTGATTAGCAATAGATGTTGCTGCCACCATCCCTGAGATGCCGCCACCAATGACAAGTGCCTTGGGTTCCACATCGATGCGGGCCTCTTCCTTAGGCTCAAGCAGCTGGGCCCTGGCAACTCCCATCCTGACCAGATCCTTCGCCTTCTCCGTAGCCTTCGGCCCTTCCTTCATGTGAACCCAGGAGCAGTGTTCTCTTATGTTCACGAATGTGAAAAGATACTTGTTGAGACCTGCCTCCTCGCACACGCCCTGGAAAAGCGGGGCGTGGGTTCTCGGAGTGCATGATGCCACAATCACTCTGTTAAGGTGGTGCTCCTTGATTGCGTCACGTATTGAAGCAAGTCCATCCTCAGCACACGTGTAAAGATTGCCTGTCGCGTAGATGACACCAGGGAGCGTTCTCGAGTATTCCACGACTGAGGGGACGTCGACGAAACCACCGATGTTCGTCCCGCAGTGACAGACAAAGACCCCGATTCTAATATCTTCCTTCATGCAAACACCCTCGCTTCGACAAGAGTCTCGGCCGCCTTCGCTGCGGCAGCGGATCCCTGTGCGACCGATTCAGGGATGTCTGCGGGTCCGCCACAATATCCTGCAACATATATGCCTGGAACATTCGTTTCCACTGGGGAAAATATACGATCCTTCGATTTGATGAACCCGAACTCGTCCAATTGCACGCCCAGCACCTTCGAGAGCTGCGCGTTGGTTGCTCTCGGAACCAACGAAGTGGCGAGGACCACCATGTCGAACTCCTTTCGGACGGACCTTCCCCCAACATCGAATGACACGACAGGGTTGTGATCCTCTGTCTCTTCCTGAACTGTGGCGTCTGAATTGACATACTCTACGTTGTAGTCACGCTGCGCCCTGACCACGTACTCATAAAAGCCTTTTGCGCAAGCCCGCATGTCCTTGTAGAAGATTGTGGTCTTCACGTCGTCCTTGTGCTCCTTTGCAAGCATCGCCTCCTTGGTCGAGTGCATGCAGCAGACAGAACAACAATACGGATGGTTGAGCTGTACGTTCCTGGATCCCACGCACTGGATGAATGCGATGGTTCTTGGCTCTCCCCCGTCGGACCTCCTTCTTATGTGACCACTGGTCGGTCCTGCGGCGTTTATAATGCGCTCATACTCCATCGCAATGAAAACGTTCGGGAATCTGCCATAGCCGTACTCGCTGGCGACCATTGGATTCCAGACGTCGAACCCTGTCGCGACTATCACTGCACCGACCTCGAACTCCAAAACGGCATCCTTCATCTCGTAGTCAATGGCCTCTCGCTTGCAGACCTTCTTGCACACTCCGCATTTCCCCTCAGTCAGGTGTTTGCAGTGCTCACGATCGATCGTCGCGACCCTCGGAACGGCCTGCAGAAATGGCATGTAAATTGCACGGCGGGTAGAAAGCCCCATCTCAAATTCGCTTGGGATCCCCTTGGTTGGACATTTCACCAGGCACTCCCCGCAACCCGTACATTTCGATTCATCGACGTACCTCGCCTTCTTCAACACCTTGGCCTTGAAGCGTCCCTTGTGACCGTCGAGCCCGATGAGCTCAGAGTAAGTGAGAACGTTTATGTTGGGATGGCCATAGCAATCAGCCATTTTCGGCGCTAGAATGCAAATGGAACAATCGTTCGTGGGGAAGGTCTTGTCCAACTGAGCCATCCGACCACCAATGCTCGGATCCTTTTCCACTAGATGGACAATGACCCCTTTGTCCGCGAGATCTAATGACGCTTGAATGCCAGCGACACCACTTCCGACAACTAGTACAGATCGTTCCATTGTATTCCTCTCCTTCTCGTCCGAATTATGATTCGCTCCTTAATCTTTTTGCTGGGTTCATCAACACCAGCGATTTCTTTCCTGATTCTCCGATGTTTCTGCCTCGCGGCATCGTATTCGATGGGCGAGGCTTCCTGTCTAGACACTTAAGTTCGTTCTCCGAGCAGGTTCTTGAGATCCACATCCCCGGAAAGCTCAGAGACCTTTACTTTGAACGGCTTCTTCTTCGCGAGTTCTCGCCTATACCTCTGGCAGTTGGGATATGTGCATGGATTGCACTTCCTCTCCGAACATGACAATTCGAGAAGTACATATCGTTGGCGGGACTGATCCTGCTTCACGATGGGCTTGCTCACCTCGAACATTCTACTTGAGACGACAGGTTTCTTGATCCTCTCACGCGCAAATCGTTGACAGTTGGGGTACGTGCATGGATTGCATTTCCTATCTGCGCACGAGAGCTCCACCATCAAGTAGCGCTTGTCGGGACTATCGGGTCGGATATCTGCCAGATCAACCACCTTCCTGCAGGCGTTCCGCAATTGCATTCCCGAATTCCCTAACGACTATTTTCAGCTTTTCATTCTCGGTCATCGACTTGGGACTGTTCAACAGGCAATTGAAGTGCACAACACATTTCGGACAGAATGTCAGCATCGCTTGAGCACCAGTCTCAATGGCCTCAACAATTCGATCGTGCTGCAGCTTCTTCGATATCTCGCTGCAATTCGCGAAAGCGTTGACCCCACAGCAAGCGGACTTCTCTCTTGAATTCGGCATCTCGACCAATTCCAACCCGATTTCATCGAGCAGTTCCCGAGGAGAATCGTATATGCCAAGATGTCTTCCCAGTCGACACGAATCGTGATAGGTAACCTTCGAATCTCCCTTGTTGAAGTGCATCTTGCCCTCGCCGACAAGTTCCATGATGTATTCCGAAATGTGCTTGAGTTCGAAATCGAAATCGCCCAGGAATTCCTGATAATCTACTTCGAAGGTTCGCATGCATTCTGGGCAGGAGAAGACGACGGTCTTGGCACCAGAACGTTTGATAGTCTCGACGTTCCTGTCCATTAGTTTGATGAACAGATCCTCCTCTCCAGTCCAGATGAGATCATGTCCGCAGCAGACCTCGTCGTTGCTTACAACGGGTTCGATTCCAGCACTGTTCAGGATCTTGACTATGCTCGCCGGCGTTTGCCGAAGTTCTACAGCTCTATCGTAGTAGATTGTCCCCAACTGGACTGCACATCCAGTGAAGAAGAAGACGTCGCCTTTTTCCTTTACTCGGAGATCTGGGGTAAGCCATCCAAGCCGATTCTGCTTCGACCCTCTTGCCATGATCCGCTGCATGGTCTGCACCGCACCGGCCTGTGAAAGAACAGGGAAATTCCCGGCATCATGAGCTTGAGACCTAAGACCCTGAATGAACCCGGTGAAGTCTACCTTATATGGACACATCTTATTGCATATCTCGCAGGTGGTGCATGACCACATCTCTTTCTCCTGGGCCAGATTCGTGTCCACTCCTTCGAGTGCCTTCACGACGATCAACCTTGGCGCGAACTTGGTGTCTACCTTGGCTACTGGGCAGACGCTTGTACATTTGCCGCACTCCACGCAGTCGAAGGCCCCCGTTTCGTCTATCAGCTTCTTGATCTCGCTCAACCAGAAGCCTCCCTCAATGGATTCGGTCCCAATCCCTTCAGATGCTCAATGAAATCCTTCATCGTCTCGGCAAACTTGGAGCCTTCGGAAGCGGATATCCACTCAAGACGCAGCCTCGTGGAACCGATACCCAACTGATCAATCAGGTCCTTCGTGGCTTCGATCTTCTTCTGAGCCTTCTCGTTGCCAGAGACATAGTGGCAATCACCGATGTGACAACCAGCGACGAGAACGCCATCCGCGCCAAGCTCGAATGCCCGAAGTATGAATTGAGGTTCAACCCTTCCTGAGCACATTACACGAACGATTCTGGCATTCGGTGGATATTGGAACCTGCTCACGCCCGCGAGGTCAGCGCCGGCGTATGAGCACCAGTTGCAACAGAACGCAACTATCTTCGGCTCGAAATCGCTCATTCCACCGCCTCCCTGAGCGCTTCTTCCACCATCGTCAGTATCTGATCATCAGTGAAGTGCTTCGTCACTATCGCTCCATTGCAGCAGGCGACGGAACAAGCACCGCACCCCTTGCAGAGAGCTGGGTTGATGTGTGATTTCAGGACACCGGGCGAGACCTCCTCGACCACCGCCGCTGCATATTCGCAAGCCTCCTCGCACCTGCCGCATCCACGGCACCTCGTCTCATCGACGACAGAAACCGCTCCCTCAGCCTCTATCTCATCCTTCGAAAGAATCGTTATCGCTCTGGCAGCCGCTCCGCAGGCCTGGGAGATGCTCTCCTCGATGAACTTCGGCCATTGTGCGAGGCCGGCCAGGAACATCCCTTCGGTCGCGAAGTCGACAGGACGGAGCTTCATGTGAGCTTCGAGAAAGAACTTGTCTTTGCTCAGTGGGACTTTCAGCTTGCGAGCCAGTTCCTCATTGTCTGGGTTCGGACGTATGGCGGCATTGAGCACGACCAAGTCGGGTCTTATCTGGAAATGTTCTTTCAGAAACTGGTCCTTCACGGTGAGCACCAATCGACCATCCTTCTCCTCCACCACTGGTGGCTCGTCCTCGCCATACCTCAAGAACACAATCCCGAGACCTGCGGCCTCCGAGTAGTGGGTTTCATTGAACCCGTAGGTTCGTATGTCTTTGTACAAAACATATACGGCCGTGTCAGGATTCTTCCGTTTCAACTGGATGGCATTTGCCATCGAGGTAGAGCAGCATATTCTGCTGCAATTGGTGAACTCATCATTGCGCGAGCCGACGCATTGTACTATGGCCACCAGCTTGGCATCGACGTTCCCAGCAGCTATCATCTCTCCCAACTGAGTCTGCGTCATGACCTTCGGGGTTTTCCCGTACAGATACTCCTTGGGCTTGTACTCGACGCCACCTGATGCGACAATGATGACTCCGTGCTCAATCTTGTCCCCGTTGGATAGAGTGGATTTGAAACTGCCCACGTATCCAGTCACTTCAGTCAATGTCGAATTGAGATGGACCGAAATCATTGGGTTCTCTTCTATGTGCCTCGTCAAATCTGAGAGTATCTTCTGAGGATCGGACCCAGTTATCAAGAAGTGTATTCGACGAAGATTCCCACCGAGCGC
>JAJRAG010000201.1 GCA_028682925.1 Methanomassiliicoccales archaeon | reverse complement strand
GTGATACACTATACGCAAACTATAAGCAACCTTGTAACATAATGTATTTTCAAAGGTAATTCCGAATGCATTACCGATTCGTCCAGAAGATCGAAATCGTGATTTCCAATAGGCAGGACAATGCACGGAATCCTCTTCTCAATACACTTGATTCCACTCACAACCAGAAAGCATGGACATTTGTGATTTGGAGGGAAAGAAGAAGGAGGATAGTGAAGGATTGTCCCAAATTCTTCCTGAATCTCGAGAATATCAAAGCTAGATGTCTCAATCACAACAAACCACTGGTAGCCTGCAGGGGGAAATCCCACGAATGCTGACGAAAACATGTTTCAATATTCCCATAAGGTGATAGACAATGGTTTCGACAGGGGATTCGTTGACGAGATAATAGCGTTCGGCGGAGGCAATGTGCATGCCTGCTTCCAATGCGGAACTTGTACTAGTGTCTGCCCGGTCTCACTTAAGGTGGAGAACAAGGTCAGGAACATCATTAAGATGTGCCAGATGGGTTTGAAGGAAAGAGTACTTTCAACCCCGTGGGTCTGTGCGACCTGCTACAGGTGTTACGAATACTGCCCATCCGTGATTGATCCTACAGAGCTTATCGTCGCGCTTAGGCACATCATGGTCAGAGATTTTGGACCGCCGAAATTCGTTGTCGCCTTCTCTCAGAGTATCGCCGATCAAGGCCAGATGCCATTAATTACGTCTAGGATCAAGAGATTGAGAGAGGAGTTGGGGCTTCACGGCGAGTCTATTGACGAACGCTTCAGGGGCAAGGTGGTGAGAGAGATTAGGACGATTATGGAAGCCACGGGTTTCGACAAGCTAATAGGCATCAAGCTGGGGGAGTGATCCTATCGTGGACGAAGGAAGGAGTATTCAGCCGAGATATGGCCTCTTTTTCGGGTGCCTGATCTCGAATAGATTCCCGGGCATAGAGCAGTCTGCCAGGATGATCATCGAAAAACTCGGATGCAATGATATGTTCACGAATCTTCCCCAGGCCGCGTGCTGTCCCGCTCCCGACATATTCTACTCAGTCGACAAGGCAACGTGGCTGGCGTTAGCTGCTAGGAACTTGTGCCAGGCAGAGTATCGTGGTCTGGAAATTGTCACGTTCTGCAATGGATGTCTCACAACTCTGCTCAGAGCGACAGAATACCTATCAGATCCAAAGACCCTGGGCGATGTCAACAAAGTGCTTCGTAGGATCCAGATGAAGTACTCAGGCGTGCCGGGCGTCACTCCGGAAGGGAAGAGGGTCCTCGAACCAGTCAAGGTTCGACATTTCATGGATATGCTCCAGATGGATATAGGAGTCGATGCCATCAAGGCCGCGGTCAGGAGTCCACTTCGCGGATTGAAGGTCGCGGCTCATTGCGGATGCCACTATCTTCGCCCTACCAGTCGGAGCACGATTGAAGGTTCGAGGGACCCATACGTACTCGATGAAATCAGTGAGGCCCTCGGGGCGGAATCGGTCGACTTTCAGGACAAGCTAGGTTGTTGCGGGGCGGGGGGCGGGCTGAGGGCACATGGTTTCGGTCTCGCAAGCGCCATTTCGAAGACAAAGTACGAATGTATCGAGTCTGCTGGGGCGGACTGCATTGTCACTCCTTGTCCTTTCTGCTTGCTGCAGCTCGACACGGTCCAGGAGGAATTCGAGGGACGCAAGATCCCAGTTCTTCACGTAGCCCAACTGGTCGCACTTGCGATCGGGGTCGATAGGGGAATGCTAGGACTCGACCTTCACAGGGTGTCTGCTGATCAACTGTTCTCTAGATTGGGGAGAGGGTGAGTGGTGGCAATGCATATCCCCAATATTGTTGCCCCTGTCGGACACGGTGCTCATATGCAACTCGAAATTCGAATGTCTCAAATGAAATGTATCGCAGGCGACCTGCAAGGAGGGACTCCAGATGACTTCTGAGGACAAAAGGGGGTGCGGCATATGCGAGTTCTTCTGCTTCGACAGGACCGATGGAGAACCTACCTGCAATAACACTCATTCGGAGTTCTACGGATGGAAGGGTAGGGAAGGATTTCCGCTGATGGCCGTGTGCAGGCACTATCAGCCAGCAGAAACACAGCAACTTCGCGATGTAGAATCGAGATGATGGTCAGCCAAGGAAGACGGTAGATAGGAATCCATTATCCCCCCCGCGATGACGATCAGGATGACCACGATAGCTAGAGCGAAGAGTGTCGACCTTCTCAGACCATTCCCCGTGTCTTCATTCCTAACTACGGAGAAGAACGTTTGCCTTTGATCCATTTGAGAAAGAGGTATTGCAGAGTAATCTTGTTCTTAGACCTTACCGAGGCCCGCGACACTTCCGACGGTTCTGACGGCAAATTGAGTAAAGAAGAAAAAAGGAAGAGGTTTAAAAGGCTCTCGACTACGTTTCCTTCTGATTGAAGGAGAATTGCGTTATCTGGCCATCTTCAAGATCAGTACCCTTACGTCCGCACCACATCTTGGCCAGACGCGTCGTCATTTTTCCCAATAGAGCTCTTTTTCACAATGGATTCCAGCTAAGTTCGAAATCCGAATCGCCCAGAATAATATGCCCTCAGCAGCCTCAAGACGCACGTTTTAAATTCTTATGGCCCATACGGACGGCAACATCATGTTTGAAACCATAAGATCGCTTCTAACAATTTCCAGGGCAGAATTCCTACTTCCAAATCTGGGATCGCTCATAATGGGACTTGCCTGGGGAGCGACGTCCTCCGAAAGCATAGTCGATTTGGCGGTTCTGATTGCCCTATCTTTCATAATAATCAATCTGAGTTCCGCCATAGGAGCGCAGGCGAACACACTTTCTGATCGAGAGCTGGATGAAAGAGACCCACGAAAGGAACAACTCGTCAAAGCAATGAATTCCTTCAGGCTAGACCGACTGAAGAAAGTACT
>JAJRAG010000200.1 GCA_028682925.1 Methanomassiliicoccales archaeon | reverse complement strand
TGGTCGCGATCAAGAATATAATAGGCAAGGATGGCACGGAGGCGCTTGCCTCTCCGACTTCGCCTGAGCTATCTCTCCTTCTCTTTTCCGTAGTGATATCTGCGGCCATCGGATACGTTGCGACGTTGTGGCTCGGTGGCTCATTGGGCAGAAGACTCGCTGGAGCGGATCTAAGAAGGTACACGTTCGCGATCATCGGAGTCCTTGTCGTCCTATCCGTCGTATTCAATGGAATAGTGGGGCTCCTTATTCTAGGTGTCTCTCTGCTCTTAGGTTTGATACCGCCACTGGTCGGTGTGAGTCGTGTTCATTTGACCGGATGTCTGTTGATTCCAGTAGCGGTTTTCTTCTTTGGTTTTGAACCGATAATTCTCGGTCTTGTGGGAGGATGATCGAGAGTTATCGTTGATCGCACAATGCTTGCTTTCATTCTGTCCCGGTTCTTGGAGTCAAGCGTTCTTTTTGATCATGAAGGACTCGATGAGATCAGCCTGCGTCAAGATCATGCTTTTTTGTTGCTTATGCGATCTCGCAGAGATGTGAAGTTCCAGCCAAACGGCGAGAATAGGTCCGCGGTGGCCCTCAGTACCTGCTCAACGTATTTGTCCGCATCATAGAGTTCGTTTCCTTCTAGGAACTGCGCTACCTTCACTCTCCCTGACGCGCTCCGGCTACCCCCATCGCAAATCACGTATTCGACGACCTCTCCAGGTTGAACATTGAATCCTTTACAGCTGAGTTGCTTGAGGGCCGCCACCGAATCATTCCACTGTCTATAATCGCTCAACTCCTTCGATACCCTCTTCGTTATGATCAGCTTCTCTAACGGTGTGCTTCTGTCAAGTAAGGACTTCGCGTAGATGTCCATGATGTCAAGCGCGACGGGAATAGTTTCTTCGAACTCATCCGAGTTTCTTGCCTTCGAAAGAACCTTCAAGATGTCATTCTGAAGGTCTCTTATTACTTGGGGGGTATCACTCTTCCTGAGTGCGATGCCCCTGACCTTCATCTCCCCGCTATCAAAAAGACCGTAGTATCGGTTCAACGCTCCCACATCCGTTGTGATCGTCGGCAGAAAGACGATCCATCTGTATCTACCCTCGATTTGGAGAGGGATGCCCGTGACACTGGTCACCTCACTGCAGAACTCTTCCGGGTTTGTATCTCCTTCCAGCCAAAGCGAGTCCACTATGCCGTGTACTATGTGGAATCCGTGGCGTTCCGCAATCTCCGATGCTTTGAGAAGAATCTCTCTACCATATGCTGTGATGGCCTCGTGACATTCAATCCTCCCGAAGCGGGCGTTCCTGTATCCAGTGTAACCGAAGCAAGTCACCAGCACCCACTTTAGAATTCTTGATCGTTGCTCGTAGATTTCGCGTCTCCTGTCGTCCTCCTTCATGAGCCGTTTGAATGCGATACGGCGCTTTATTATCGGATCCAGGACGTGTGGTATCAGACCGATGTGCTTTTCACATATCTTGTAGCCGATTTCCGGCACGATCCTAGACGAATTGGGGCAGCAGTCGCACATCATCGTCTCGGGTGAGATGTTATGTCGGACCATTATGCTCGGATATAGCGAAGTGAAATCTACCTCGATGATGCCGTCATGGACCCCGACGCTGGGCTCGTAGATGAAGCCTCCGCGGTCGCAGACGATCAGTTTTCGTGCGGTCTTGAACATTTCGGGGAGGTTCTTTTTCCAAAGGACTAGGTGTCCGGTGCGCATCGCCTCGTTCACCTGCATGGCGCTTATCGCGCTTCCGGGGGAGAGCCTCGAGAGGTCCTGTACAGGTATGCCACAAAGTCTGGAAAGGTCTATCAGTCCGTGGATGCCGCTTTCCGCGAACATGAACGAACTGTTTGTGTCTATGTGTATCCTTCCTCTCAGCTTGTGTGCTGGAGGCTTGTAGAGTATCCGTCCGTAGGTGAAGTAACTCTTTCCCTTCGAGAGCCTTCCTCCTGATTCCCTACCGAGATCGAATCCTTTCAGATCATTCATCTCGGCCCTTTTTGCGAGGTAGCGCATGTAGAAACCGTCGCCATCGCAGGAGTATACGACGTCGGGATCGATTTTTCGTACGAGCGAATCCAGTTCCGTAAGGATGCCTTCTTCGGAACCGTCGATGATTATGTCGTCCAGGTACGCGCTTCTTATCGGATCTTCGAAAGTGGGGATCCCTTTCTGTGTTTTTGCATTGATTTTTAGATTCACTGTTTTGAGCTTGGGTATCGGATAGTCCAGTCTGTAAGGGGAATCGATCGATCTTAGCTCTTTATCAAACTCGACAAGTCCCATTGGAAAGAGGTCGTGGTTCAGGAAATATCGTTGCTCGAAACGCAGGTCCACGTTGAATAGATTGTAGTCTCTGTAGTTGCCCCATCCGTTCACCATCCTCGCGATTTGATTTAGGGATTTGTAATTGTTGACAGTCACGCCGAGAGTGAGCTTCTCCAGCTCTCCCAACCAGGTCTTCTTCTTCTCTAGCGTGATCTCCCGTACGTCGAACATCGTCAGGTTGTCGGCAAGGTCCATCAATTGCTCTTCAGGTGCCCAGATGTAGAACTTCGGAAGGAAGGAGCGGTCCACGAGCCTCTCGATCCCTTTGTTCGTCTTTATCCAGATCACGATGCAATCGTGCTCGTAGTCAGGGTAGCAGTCTATTATCCAGCCCCTCATCTCCCCTCGTTCTTGTCCTTCAAGGCCCTGATATTCTTCTCATGTTCGAGCAGGACGGAGAGTAAGAACCCCTCCAGCGGGTCGAGGAAGGCGGCATAAGTGGAAGCAGAGGCGTGCATTCTAGCCTTCTTCATCATTTCGTCGAAGACCTCTCGGTCTTTCTCCGTGAGGGCGCGCCTGTAATCTGCCAGATCCTGAACGATCGATTCGAGCGTCTGCCTGTAAGTAGGAACGGTTCTTCCCATAACCTCACCTCCAGAATTCGTCGAGTATCATCTGGTAGTAAGGGACCGGATGGTACAGCATTGTGCGTCCCTCTTTCACCGCATTCAAGAGGAGATGCTTCTCCTTGTTCTCTATCCGAAGAATCTTATCGGCGCTGCCGTACAAAATGGTCCTGAGACTCTTCTTGTAAAGCATCTTCGTCAGGCCGTAGTTCGTGACTATCGTCACGGTGTTGTGTCTTCTCGTCAGAGACTGCAGCTTGGATATGCAACGTTTCATCAGCTGGAATGACTCGGACCACCACATGTCTCG
>JAJRAG010000199.1 GCA_028682925.1 Methanomassiliicoccales archaeon | reverse complement strand
ATACGCTGGAAGAACTTACGTCGATACTGGACGAGCTGAGGGACCGCCCAGAGGACGCGGTCATCCTCGTCGAGGGACAGAAGGACAGGGGCGCTCTGATCGCATTGGGCATCGGTGGGGAAGTTTGGCATCTTCAAGGAGGAGGATCGATGTTCAGCATCGCCGAGGACCTGGCTAGGCAGATGAAGAGAGCAATCATAATGACCGATTGGGACAGAAAGGGCGGTCAGCTCTGCCACTTGATCCGCGAATCCCTCAAAGCGAACGGAGTGTCATATGATGATATCTTGAGAATGAGACTGGTTCACATATCGAAGAAGGATATCAAGGATATCGAGAGCTTGCCTTGTCTTTACTCACGTCTCGTTGCCGAGGTCCAGAGAGACCGTGCCAATCTGTGACTGTGGAAAAGGTATTAAGGGTTCGATTTTCTAGCGATTTATGATCACCATGGGGACCGACAAGACCATGCTTGAAGAAATCGGAAAATCAAGCATCGAGGAGCTTTTTTCAGATGTTCCACTGGACGTGCGCGTTGACCGACTGAATCTTCCCAAGGGGATGTCGGAAATGGAGGTCATCCAAGAAATCAGGTCAATGTTGGAAACGAACGTCAACGCCGATGAATGCCCTTGTTTCTGCGGCGGAGGAGTGTACCATCATTTCATTCCTTCCGCAGTCAATGCCATCATATCAAGGTCAGAGTTCTACACTTCATACACACCCTATCAGGCCGAAGTAAGCCAGGGGATGCTCCAGGCGATGTTCGAGTATCAGAGCTTCATCGCCGAGCTGACTGGACTCGATGCTGCGAATTCCTCGAATTATGACAGTGCGACGGCTCTCGGCGAGGCAGCGACGATGTGCTATCGTCTGAACGGTAAGAAGAGGTTCTTGATCCCCGAAGCGATGAGCTGGGAGAAGAAGAGCGTGCTAAGGAATTTCGCATGGGGACCAGGAATCGAAATCGTGGAATACGCTTTCGATATGAACACCGGAGAGTTGGATCTGGAAGACCTGCGGTCGAAGATCGACGCGAATGTGGGTGGGGTCTACATCGAGGTTCCGAACTTCTTCGGAGTAATCGATTCCCACGCCCCAACCATCAAGGAGGAACTGAAGGACGGAGCATTGGTCGTCGGCATCAACCCGATTTCCCTGGGGGCATTGAAACCTCCGGGGGACTATGGGGCGGATATAGTGATAGGAGAAGGACAAATGCTGGGCTCTCCGATGAACTTCGGTGGCCCCCTCCTCGGAATATTCGCTACCCGCCAGGAACATGTAAGGAAGATGCCTGGAAGGGTCATCGGACTAACAAGGGACATAGAGGGCAATAGAGCATTCTGCATGACCCTCCAGACGAGAGAGCAACACATTCGGAGGAGCAAGGCGACGTCGAACATCTGCACGAATGAGGCTCTCATGGCTGTCGCCGCTGCGACGTATCTCGCCATACTCGGGCGCAACGGGCTGAAATCTCTTGCGGAGATGAATATCGTCAGAGCCAGGAGACTTATGAACAAGATAGGTGATCTAGACGGCTATGTGTCCCCCGTGTTCAAAGCCCATCACTTCAACGAGTTCGTCATCAAGCCAACGGTAAGACCTGAGAAGCTGAACAAGATGCTGCTTAGGAAAGGAGTAATCGGTGGTCTTCCACTAGACGCTCATGTGGAGCATCTGAGCGGACACATGCTCATGACCACGACGGAAACGCACACGGATTCAGATCATGAGAAGCTGCTGAACGCTCTTTCGGAGATGAGTTGATGTATCACCAGTCTAGATATGAAAGGAAATTGATTTTCGAGAAGGACGGTGAGACGGACTTCTCTTTGCCTGTTATGGAGGAAGTCACAGACATCGCTCCGGAAGGGATGCTCAGGGATGGTCTGAACATCCCTTCGCTTCCCGAGAGGGAGGTGGTCAAGCACTACACCCAGCTTTCAGGGATGAACTTTGGTGTCGACAACGGTTTCTATCCGCTAGGTTCGTGCACGATGAAATATAACCCGAAATATGCGGACGTATTGTCCTCACTTCCGACAGTCGCCAACATTCACCCCTATCAAGACGAAGACTCAGTCCAGGGAGCTCTCCGACTGATGTACAATCTTGAGAAAGCGCTCTGCGAGATTGGAGGAGTAGACGCTGTGACACTGCAACCGGCCGCTGGTGCGCACGGTGAGTTCACAGGCATGCTCCTTGCCAAGGCCTACTTTACGCATAAAGGGGAAGAGAGAACGGAGGTCGTGCTACCAGACACCGCTCACGGAACGAACCCTGCAAGTGCCGCGATGGCGGGATTCAACGTGACGGAAGTACCATCCTCGAAGACCGGATGTGTGGATCTGGAAGCGCTCTCGAACGCCGTCACGAATAAGACGGCTGCCTTCATGATAACGAATCCGAACACCCTTGGAATATTCGAGGAGGACGTTGAGAGGATCGCAGAGATAGTGCATGGGGCAGGATCTCTACTTTACTATGACGGGGCGAACCTGAACGCGATCATGGGCTGGACGAACCCAGGTAAGATGGATTTCGACATCATGCACTTCAATCTTCACAAGACCTTCGCGACGCCTCACGGAGGTGGCGGCCCTGGCTCTGGACCCGTCGGAGTGAAGGACCAGTTGGAGCCTTTCCTCCCTGTCCCGAGGATAGTGAGGGAGGAAGGGAAGTACAGACTGGACTATGACCACCCAAAGAGCATCGGCAAGGTCAGGCCATTCTTCGGTAATTTTGCGGTACTGGTCAGAGCATATGCGTACATATTGAGAATGGGCGGGGACGGGCTAAAGGAGGCGTCAGAGAAAGCTGTGCTGAACTCCAATTACATGAAGGACAAGCTGAGGGAGAAGTTCGACTTGCCGTTCAAGGATCTGAGGAAACATGAGTTCGTCATCAGCGCTAAGAGATTGAAGGATCAGAAGGAAGTCCGAGCGCTGGACGTCGCCAAGAGACTACTGGACTACGGCTTTCATGCACCGACGATCTACTTCCCTTCACTCGTCGAAGAAGCGCTCATGATAGAACCCACCGAGACAGAGACCAAGGAGACTATCGACTCGTTCATTGACACGTTGAACAAGATTGCAGATGAGAATCCTATGCTCGTCCGCTCAGCGCCTCACAACACATCGGCTCGGAGAATCGACGAGGTGTACGCCGCGAAAGAGGCCATCCTCAGCTGGAGAGCTTTCAAAAAGAAGGAGAGGATGTCTGATCAGACAAATGAAAAGGAAAGAGGAGACTGCACCCTTTGCCGCTCCATCGTCGGAGACATCGACATGCTCAAGAAGCGAATCGGGAAATCAGTCGACTGAGTACTTCTTCAGGACATCCTTCCTTATTTCCACTCCAAGACCGGGGTTCTGTGGTATCTTGACCATGCCTTTGTTGTCTACGTCCAGCGGACTCTTCAGCAAGCTGTAATACAATGGATAGTCTGCCATATCGAGTTCCAGCCAATCACAATTTGGCGTAGACGCAATAAGCTGAAGCGTCGCAGCTAGACCGACTCCGGTGGTGTAGTTGTGCGGGCTGCAGGCGATATTGAAAGCCTCTGCGAGCGCGCAGATCTTCTTCGTTTCAGTGATGCCTCCACATCTCATGATGTCCGGCATGGCAAAGT
>JAJRAG010000198.1 GCA_028682925.1 Methanomassiliicoccales archaeon | reverse complement strand
CCATGGGCATTCCAGCCCTTGCAATATCAGGTGGGGAACCGCTCGTTCGTCCAGATATTCTCGATATAACGAGGCGCGCCGCAAACAAGGGTATGTACGTCTCGATTGCAACCAATGGAACGCTCATTACTAGGGAGAAAGCCAAGCAGATGAAGGATGCTGGTGTCTCCTATCTGCAGATTAGTATCGACGGAGCCGATGCACAGACGCATGACGCTTTTAGAGGAATACCAGGTGCGTTTGACAGAACAATCAAAGGTGTTAAGAACTCCGTGGCGGAAGGGTTCTTCGTCAGCATAGCCACGACAGTCATCAAGAAGAACCTGGATCAAGTTCCAAAGATAATCGATCTTTGCGACAAACTGGGTGCGAACTGGTTCATGGCATACAACTTCATTCCGACTGGGCGAGGGAAGTCCATCGCGGAGAACGATCTCTCGCCTCAAGAAAGAGAGGACCTTCTCGTGATGATGTACAACAAGCTCAAGGAGACTGAAGTCGAGATTCTGACCACAGCTCCACAGTATGCGAGGGTCGCCTTGCAACAATGCCAACTGGGCGGCCCGACCATAGTCCCGACGCACTTCATGAACACAGAGGTTCAGGGTAGTCTTTTCAACCTTACTGAGTTCATTGGTGGTTGTGGTGCAGGTCGATTCTATTTGGCCATAAGAGCCAATGGGGACGTCAGCCCTTGCGTTTTCTTCCCATTGAGAGTTGGCAATATCCTAACGGACGATCTGGAGGAGATATGGAAAACCAACCATGTGTTCGAGGAATTGCGCAACAAGGATGTTCTGGAGGACAACTGCGGACGATGTGATTACAAGTATCATTGTGGAGGCTGCAGAGCTCGAGCATACGGTTACTTTGGCGATTATAAGGCTGCGGACCCCGGATGCATAAACAATGTCGCAAAGTACAACGAAATGGTCCAGCTATTGCGATCTGGACCTCGAAAGGTTGGGTGATGCCACGTCTCATAATGTCAGGGTCGAAGTAGTGGAGATAAAGGGATCAGGCAAATGCCCGTTGGGGATTAAGGTCGGCGACACATATGAATTTGGGGCTTTTCCTCCGTCTGGTTTTTGCGTCTGGGCGACGTATGTGATTTTTCCATTCGTGACTGCGCTCAGATTTGGAGGCGATTTCAAGGAGTTCGAGGAGGAAGAAGGGATAGTACACTGCTGTTGCATTGATCCAAACAATCCAGTTGTCTTCAGGCTATCTAGGATTGACGGCTGATCAAACCTTTGATTTCTTCTTACTTTTTTCAGAGTCCTTTGAGGCATTCTTCTTCGAAGAGCATTCTATATCGATGCAGAGTTTCCAAGAACGCCTTCCGTCTTTGATCTCGATTCTTGGAGCTCCGCAAGTGTCGCAGGATTCATTCAGGACGAAGATATTGCCTCTCTGGGGCAGTGGATACGTTCTATCACATTTTGGAAAACCGGAGCATCCGACGAATCGCTTCCCGGCCTTCGAGTACAGAACTCGTAGGTCGCTCCCGCATTTTGGACACTTGCCGATGGACGCTATCTTCCTATTGCTCTCACAGTCGGGGTCTACACATGACATGAGTGGGACCTGGCCTTTCCTAATCACCCTCAATATTGGAGAGCCGCACACTCCGCATTTGTCAATGGTAGGCTGGACTAGCGCACCTCTCGGTTTGGGGTAGGTTCTTCTGCACTCCGGATAGTTTGAGCATCCGATGAATTCGCCATTCCTGGACCTCATCATTCTGAGTCTTCCGCCACAACTTGGACAAGTCCCCACGTATTGCTGCTCTTCAAGGGCCTTTCTTATCTCATTCCCTATCTCTTCCCTATGGTTGTTCATCGTCTCAATAACATCCGACAACATATCCTGAGACTCTCTCACGACATCCACGAGTAGGGTCTCACCGCCAGCGATTTCGTCCATATCTTTTTCGAGGTGGGCGGTCATCTTGCTGTCAGTTATCATCTCGGCATGCCTCTCGAGGGAGCTTGCCACCGCTATTCCGCTCGGAGTCGGGACAAGATTGGCGCCGTGGACATAATTCCGATCATATAATTTCTGTATGATGTCATGCCTTGTGCTCTTTGTTCCCAACCCAAGCTTCTCCATCTCTTGTATCAGAGTCCCCTGGGTGTATCTAGAAGGCGGTTGAGTCTCTTTCCGTTCTTCCCTGACGTTCAGAATCCTAACCTTGTCTCCCTCACAAATCTCGGGAATATCGATATCAATTGTCCTGTAGTATGGATAGTATCTCCGCCATCCCGGAGCAATGATTCTATATCCATTCGCGTCAAAATTCTGATCTCCAACCAGTATCGTGCAATGTGCGTGCTGCACGCGACACGAAGGAGCCACAGTCGCCATGAACCGTCTCACTATCAGCTCGTAGAGGGTCCAGCGATCTCCCTTTAGGATCCCTCTCGATGCACCCTCGACCGGGTAAATCGGTGGATGATCGGTCGCGCTCACTCTCCCTCTTGAGGGGCGCAAATGGTCCTGAGAAAGCAGTTCCTCTGCCTCTTCCTGGAATTCCGACTTCTTGAGTGCTTCTAGGACCCCTCTGAGATGAAGGGATTTTGGATAGACGGTGTTATCTGTCCTTGGATATGAAATGTATCCTGATATGTACAGATTCTCAGCAATGCT